>JAQNCM010000425.1 GCA_029237615.1 Mucilaginibacter sp. | reverse complement strand
TAAAAACCAAATGAGCGCCTTCCTCCGAAAAGAGGAAGGCGTTTTTGTTATAAAAGAAAATGAAAATTTTAAAATTTGGCGGTACTTCCGTAGGATCAGTTCAAAGCATCCAAACCTTATTAAACATTTTAAAAGATGAAGTTAAAAGCGAAGATAAACCGGTAGTGGTATTATCTGCCATGAGCGGGGTAACCAACCTGCTGATATCCATAGCTGAAGGCGCCGCAAATGGTAACGACTTTACTGAAGCATTGACGCAGCTGGAAAAACGTCACTTTGATATTGTAAAAAGCCTGCTTGATATACAAAATCAAAATCCGGCCTTTACCCGCTTAAAAATCTATTTTAACCAACTGGAAGAGTTGCTGCAGGGTATATTAACCTTAAGAGAGCTTACCCCAAAAACAAAGGATATGGTATTGAGCTTCGGCGAGCGATGCTCTACCTTAATGGTCTGCAAGATTGCGGCACAGCATTTCCCCGAGTCCTTTTGTGTTGATGCCGCTGAATTAATTAAGACCGATAGCTCCTTTGGCCAGGCAAAGGTAAATATGAACTTAACCGAATTACTGATCCGCAGCTTTCAGCAGGAACATAAGGATAAGCTGTTGTTTGTAACCGGTTTTATTGCAGCTAACGAGGCCGGGCAGGTGACTACTCTCGGTCGTGGTGGCAGCGATTATACAGCCGCTATCCTGGGTTCGGCATTAAATGCAAAAGAGATCCAGATATGGACCGATGTTAACGGGATGATGACCGCCGACCCGCGGATGGTTAAAAAAGCCTTCTCATTGCCTGAGCTTACCTATACCGAAGCAATGGAACTTTCCTATTTTGGTGCAAAGGTGATCTATCCACCTACAATGATCCCCGCTTTTTTGAAAAAGATTCCCATCGTTATAAAAAATACTTTTGAACCAGATTTTGAAGGGACGGTTATCCGGCATGATTGCAAACCCTCGAACTTGCCGATAAAAGGTATTTCGTCTATCAATAACATCAGCATCCTTAACCTGGAAGGCAGCGGCATGGTTGGCAAATCAGGCTTTAGCGGCAGGTTGTTTTCTTTGCTGGCACGTGAACAGATCAATGTAATACTCATCACTCAATCATCGTCAGAGCACAGCATCACCTTTGCCGTGCAACCGGGCGATACCGAAAAAGCACGTTTGCTGATAGAACAGGAGTTTGAATTGGAGCTGATAGCCAAAAAGCTGGAGCACGTGGTGATCGAACAAAACCTGGCTATTATTGCCATCGTTGGTGAAAATATGAAACAAACGCCCGGAGTATCCGGCAAATTGTTCCATGCGCTGGGCCGTAACGGGGTGAATGTGAGGGCGATTGCACAAGGATCATCAGAGTATAATATTTCCGTTATCATTTCCGGACACGACCTTGCCAAAGCGTTAAATGCAGTACATGACGGTTTCTTTGTGCAACTTACAAAAACCCTGCACGCGTTTTGTTTGGGGACAGGCAATATCGGGCAAACTTTATTTAAACAACTGAATGCCCACAGCGCCTATTTACACGAGCATAATGGCATACAGGTTAAAATTGCCGGTATCAGCAATACCCGTAAAATGATTTTTAATACCGATGGTATCTCTTTAGACAGCTGGCAGGATGAATTACAGGCCTCACATGAAACAGCCAACCTGGCGGAATTTGTTGCACGAATGAAGGCGATGAACCTGCCTAATTGCGTTTTTATTGACAATACTGCTAGTCCAAAACCTGTGGAAGTTTATGAAGAGGTTTTTAAATCCAACATATCGGTAATTACCTGTAATAAGATCGGTAATTCTGCATCGTACCAGCAATATAAAACCTTTCATGATGCGGCACATCAGCATGGCGTCGACTTCTTTTACGAAACAAACGTCGGCGCGGGCCTACCTATCATCCGTACTTTAAAAGACCTGATGAACAGCGGTGACCGTATAGCGAAAATCGAGGCCATTTTATCCGGCACTATCTCCTTTATCTTTAATAATTTTAAGGGCGATGCTAATTTTCATGATGTGGTAAAAATGGCACAGGAAAAAGGCTATACAGAACCTGATCCGAGGGATGACCTGAGTGGAAAAGATTTTATGCGCAAGATGCTGATCCTTGCCCGTGATGCGGGCTATGAGATGGAGGCAGAAGATGTACAAATTGAAAGCATGCTGCCAAAGGCTTGTTTTGATGCGCAAACAGTGGATGATTTTTATGCTGCGCTTAGAGCCGAAGATGCTTTTTTCAGTAACCTGAAAACACAGGCCGAAAAGGATAAAAAAGTTTTGCGCTACATAGGTAAGCTGGAAGATGGCAAAGCAGCTATTACCCTGCAAATGGTTGATGAAAGCCACCCGTTTTTTACGCTGTCCGGCAGTGATAATATTATTTCCTTTACTACCGACAGGTATAAAGAACGCCCACTGGTGGTTAAGGGCCCGGGCGCAGGTGCCGAAGTAACCGCCGCAGGTGTATTTGCTGATTTAATAAATGTAGGCGCATAACCCCCTATCCCCCTGAAGGGGGAATAAAAGTTATAGTTATATGAAAGACAATAATTTAAAAAATATTAAAAACACAGCAACAATAACTGCTCTTCCTTCCGAGGGCCGGGGGGTTGTAGGCCAGGACATTCATGTTTTTGCCCCGGCGACTGTAGCGAATGTGGTTTGCGGTTTCGACGTACTGGGCTTTGCTGTAAACGAACCGGGGGATGAGGTTGTAATGCGCATTACCAACAAACCTGGGATCACCATTAGCAAAATAACAGGAGATGATGGGCGTTTGCCGCTTGACCCTGCTAAAAATACGGTGAGCGTAAGCGTTCAACACTATCTGAATAGTGTTTGTCGCGAAGATATCGGTTTGGATATTGAGCTGCATAAAAAAATGCCGATTGGCAGCGGATTGGGTTCCAGTTCGGCGAGCACTGTAGCGGGCTTATTTGCTATAAAAACTTTACTAGGCGATGAAACAGATGCAGCCACTTTATTGCCATTTGCCATGAAAGGCGAGGAAATGGCTTGCGGGCATGGGCATGCTGATAACGTGGCTCCCGCTTTAATGGGCGGCTTTGTATTGATCAGAAGTTATGAACCGCTGGACGTGGTAAGACTGCCCCACCCCGCCGGTTTGTATTGTGCCATCGTTTTTCCTGACGTTGACGTGCCTACCCGCGAAGCCAGGCAGATCATCCGCAAAAATATACAGATGAAGGACGCCGTTATCCAATGGGGTAATATTGCCGGCCTGGTTAGCGGCCTGTTCATGAACGATATTGACCTGATAGGCCGCAGTATGAAAGATATTTTGGTTGAGCCGGTGCGCTCTATGCTAATCCCAGACTTTTACAGAATGAGGGAAATAGCCATGAGCCTGGGCGCAGTAAGCTTTGGTATCTCTGGCTCTGGCCCGTCTGTTTTTGCCTTCACAAAGGATGAGGAAACAGCACGGCTTATCACCAAAAAACTACAGGCACACTTAACCAGTATTAAAATCGGATCAAACATTTATGTATCCACCATTAATGATAAAGGGCCGAGGGTGCTGTAGCCCCACCCAATCCTCCCCGGTAGGGAGGACTTTTACAGAATGTTTAATTAATAAAAAGTAAGTCTCCCCTACTGGGGAGATTTAGAGGAGGCTAATCAAATTGCAACTATACAGTACTAAAAACCCCGCGACCCGGGTATCATTTAAAGAGGCAGTTTTTAACAGCATGCCGCAGGATAAAGGCTTGTACATGCCGGTGGGCATTCCCCGCCTGGATGATGAATTTTTAACTCACCTGGATGAATATTCATTGCCGGAAATAGCTTTTCATGTTGCTAAAAATATCATCGGCGATGATATACCTGGTGATGACCTGAAAAGTATTATTTACGATGCCATTAATTTCCTGGCCCCGGTTGTTAAGCTGGAAGAAAATGTATTTGTATTAGAATTATGGCACGGCCCCTCGCTGGCATTTAAGGATTTCGGCGCCCGCTTTATGAGCCGGGTAATGAGTTACTTTTTAGAAAAAGGCGAAAAGCAACTGGATGTGCTGGTGGCTACCTCCGGCGATACCGGCGGTGCTGTTGCTTTAGGCTTTTTAGGTGTGCCCAACACCCGGGTAACTATATTATATCCAAAAGGAAAAGTCAGTGATATCCAGGAACTCCAGCTCACCACCAACGGCCAAAACATCCGTGCGATTGAGATCGATGGCACCTTTGATGATTGCCAGGCATTGGTTAAACAAGCTTTTACTGATGCCGAACTGAATGAAAAATTCAGGCTTACCTCTGCCAATTCTATCAATATTGCAAGGCTGATACCGCAAACTTTTTATTATTTTAATGCCTACGCGCAATTATTAAAGCAAGGCATTGATAAAGTAGTTTTTTCTGTTCCGAGTGGAAACTTCGGTAACATGGGCGCAGGTTTACTGGCATGGAAAATGGGGCTGCCTGTTGAACATTTTATTGCTGCCACCAATGCAAATGATACTGTTCCCGAGTATTTAAAGACAGGTATTTATCAGCCAAAATCATCCGTAGCAACCCTTTCCAATGCGATGGATGTTGGTGATCCAAGCAATTGGGTACGCATAGCCGATTTATTTAAGGATGATTTGGATGTGCTGAAAAACATGGTTACAGGCTTTCGATATAATGATGAGGAAACGCTGGAAGCTATTAAATTTATAAATGACAATTATAACTATGTGGCTTGTCCGCATACCGCTATTGCCTGGCAGGCGTTAAGGGATTGGCAGCAGGACAATTATAAAAAAGATACAGCAGGGGTATTTTTATCAACCGCCCATCCGTGTAAATTCCCGGATGTATTCCCGCAAAGCATTGCCGGTAAAATTGATGTACCTGAGCAGGTGAAGGAGCTGGCAAAAAAGGATAAGCATGCAGTTGCTTTAGGCAAGGATTTTGAAGGGTTTAAGGAATATTTGCTGAAGAACGAATAACAAAACACCAATATGTCATGCCGATCCGCCAAATGGCGGATCGGCACCCCACATGCAAGGTATGCACCATAACAAGCTAATTTTATGTGGGAATTAAAATGATTTTAAAATGAATTATCTTTATCAGAACATATAAACGTCAATGCCTTTCAAACCTGGTTATACTTACATCATGTCTAATTAATATGGAACGACATTTATAATGGTGTAACAAGCAACCTGGAGGCGAGAGTATGGCAACATATTAATAATGGAGGATCGGAATTTGTAAAAAAATATAAATTGTTTGATTTAGTTTATTACGAATATTTTGAAAATATAACTGACGCTATTAACCGTGAAAAGCAGCTTAGAAACTGGCACAGGGATTGGAAGATAAATCTGATTCAATCAGAAAATCCAGAAATGAAAGATTTAAAAGGTCAGCTGGAGATATAGATCAATTGTATAACTGCAAGTCGCTGACCGTGCAGTCCGCTTGTCCTGTGGGGTGCCGATCCGCCATTTGGCGTATCGGCATGACAGTTTTTTTATTTCGATCGCATTTAACAAATGATCCTTAATGATTTTATTATGAAAACAAAAGACAAAAAAGAACATGATTGGTTTGATGATTTAACAGAAGAGCAGCAGCAAGCTGTTAATAGGGCGTTAGGACAATTGGATAGAGGTGAAGGCATTCCGCATGAAGAAGCAATGGCGAGGTTTGGTTATGAGCTTGTCCTAGTTAAACGTTCAAATTAATCAATCAAAAATCAATGCCTACAAAATCAAAAATCCTATACTCTTTGGGCATTATACACTTTCTAATTTCGTTGGGTTGTCAAGAAAAATTTGATAAAACAAAATGGGCTGGCGATGACGCTATTGGTGGGCCGGAAAAGGTGCTGATGGCGGAAGACCTGATAAAAACCAATAAATTAATGGGAATATCCCATAAACAGATGCTTCAACTGTTAGGAGTACCTGCAAATTATACCGATACAACAAAAACTTATTATGAACTCTTGCAAGAATTTGATTCAATAGATCCTGTGTTCGGGAAAAACCTTATCATAACCTTTAATAAAGATTCAATTATTACTGATGCCGAAATAAAAGAATGGCATAAACATTAACTATGATCAAAACTATCATATTCGACCTCGGTGCGGTTTTAATTGACTGGAACCCGCATTACATGTATAAGACTATCTTCAGTGATGAAGAGGAAATGAAAAACTTTCTGGCTACAGTGTGTACTTCCGACTGGAATGAAGAGCAGGACGCAGGACGTTCTCTGCACGAAGGAACCGAACTATTGGTGAAACAATACCCGGAGCATGCGGATAACATCCGCGCGTTTTATGCGCGGTGGGAAGAAATGCTGGGCGATGCATTTTGGGATACCGTTGAGATATTTAAGGAGTTAAAAGACCGCCATAACTATAAAATATATGCACTCACCAACTGGTCTGCCGAAACCTTTCCGGTTGCACTGGAACGGTTTGAATTTTTAAACTGGTTTGATGGTATAGTTGTTTCGGGTGCTGAAAAAATGCGCAAACCTGCTCCTGAATTTTATCAGATATTATTTAACCGGCACAAAGTTAAACCTGGAGAAGCGTTGTTTATTGATGATAACTACCGGAATATTCTTGCAGCCGAAAAGTTAGGAATACACTCAATACATTTTACGTCTGCCCCGGCTTTAAGGAGTAAATTACTTGAATTAGGTGTTTTATAACAAACCCGGCAGGGATTTTAAATCTCAAAACGACATTTGCGTTTCGGCAAAATTGCATAAATTACCTAACAGGCTGCTTAGTTGCTCCCCTTTTTTCGTAAGGGAATATTCTGTTTTCGGAGGGTTACCTGGCAAATAAAGCTTATTGATCAACTCATGCTGCTCTAAAAACTTCAAACGGTCGGCCAAAATATGGTCACTTATATGCTCCAAATCCTCCTTTAAGGTAGTAAAACGGTTATTACCGTCTTCAATGCTGAACAACACTTCAGTCATCCATCTTTTGCTTAATAAATTTATTAATTCATTAAGCGCGCACTTTTCTTCCAAAAATGATTGATTGTAATAATTAGTTGAACTGATTTTTCTTTCTGACATGGCTAACTTTTTAATGAGCGACTAACTATACGGTGAGTTATTGTTCTGCAATATCATTAGTTGCAGCTTTGTATCGATAAATATATCTCATTGTAAAATTACTTTATTAAGGTAATTAAACGAAAAAAAGCATTAAAAAATATCATTATGAAGTATAGAAAATTAGCAGGCACAGACCTTGAACTTTCTGAAATAACTTTTGGGGCCTGGGCAGCCGGAGGCTGGATGTGGGGAGGAACTGAAAGAAGTGAGGCAATCAAGGCTATTAAAGACTCTTATTATCTGGGTGTTACCTCAATAGATACCGCTCCCATATATGGACAGGGCACCAGTGAAGAAATTGTTGGAGAAGCGATTAAAGACGTTCCGCGTGACCGTGTTCAGATCCTGACAAAATATGGCATGCGATGGGACTTAAAGAAGGGCGACTTTGCTTTTAGCAGCAAAAACAATGATGGAAAAGATATTGACATTTATAAATATGCCGGACGCGACAGCATTATTAAAGAATGTGAAGACAGCTTGAAAAGATTGGGAACAGATTATATAGATCTGTACCAGATACATTGGCCTGATTCAACAACACCTATTGAAGAAAGCATGGAGGCCGTTGTAAGGCTTATTGAACAAGGTAAAGTAAGGTATGCAGGTGTTAGCAATTATAATAAGCAGCAATTGGCGGAAGCTGAAAAGTATATCGACGTGGTTTCTGACCAGGTACCATACAGCATGGTTAAACGTTCAATTGAAGAAGATCTGATACCCTATTGCATTGAAAACAGAAAGTCGATTTTAGCTTATAGCCCACTGGAACGCGGACTTTTAACCGGCAAAATGAAACCTGGATATAACTTTTCAGAGGGGGACCATCGCAAGGATGTATTGTTTTTTAAAGATGAAAACTTAAAACGCACCAATGATTTCCTGGATTTAATTAAACCAATTGCCATTGACAAGCAACTTACAATCGGTCAGTTAGTACTACTATGGACACTTAAGCAAACCGGAGTTACTATTGCACTGGTAGGTGCAAGAAACAGTGAACAAGCCATCGTAAATGCAAAAGCTGTAGACAGCAGTTTAAGTTTCGAAGAAATAGAAATGATTTCGGGACACCTTGCCGACCTGGAATTAGTTTCCTGACGGCCCTATATCTACCCTATCATTTGAAAAATGAAACCTATAATATCCTCTGTATTTCAGCAGCTTCATCCGGTGGTCCGGGAGCTGCTGAATACAAAATTCAATGCTGATTACAAAATACCTTCGGAAATAAACGCATTCAGGCACATGATGAATGACTTTACCCGGATTGCTTCTTTTTCGGAGGTTGAGGCAACGTCTATTATCGAATTAAAATTTGTCATTGATGATTTACCCGATTTTAAGATCAGGATATACAACGCAGATCGCAATGAGCTGAAACCTGTTTTAATTTATTTCCATGGCGGCAATTGGATTGGCGGCAGCCTGCAAACAAGTGATTCCGTTTGCCAAACCCTTGCAGAAGGAAGTAACTATATAATTGTATCAGTAGATTATGCACTTGCACCTGAACACCATTTCCCGATACCGCTATACCAGGGTATTGAGGTAATTGACTGGATAAAAAAACAGGGGATTTATTATGGCATTGACCATAATAAGATAATTGTTGGAGGCGATAATGCAGGAGGAAACATTGCAGCCGGGTTGGTTCACCTGTTAAAGCAAAAAAGGAGATTTAACCTCGCCGGCCAACTCCTGGTATGCCCGGCATTACACTATCGGTTTGATACCCCATCCTATAATAAATATGAGAAAGGGTTTATTGTTTCGAGAGAAATGATGCAGAATAGCTGGAAAGCTTATTTGGGTAATTCTGATGACGCCTTTAGCGAATTTGCATCTCCCTTATTAACCGGAGATGTAAGTTATATTCCTCCGACACTTATTTTTACCGCTGAATATGATCCTTTGCGGGATGAAGCCGAACTTTATGCCAGTCGTTTAAAAAGACAGGGAATTGACGTTACTTTTAATCGTTTTAAAAGTGTAACCCATAACTTTTGGTTAATGGATGGCATTCTTGATATAGCCCGGCAAGCACAAAAGGAATCCATTGAGTTTTTAAAAAAAATAATCGAATAATACTTTCATTTACTGAAAATATTATTCGATTATTTTTTCTTTAACGCTAAAATAGAAAAATCACTGTCAGCCTTTTCGATTATATTTCCCAGCATACCCAACCCGGTTACTTCCATTTCAACCAGGTCGCCCGGTTGCAGCCATTGTGACTGGTAGTTGGAGTCATTTATCATACCGGTTCCATTTAGTTCAAGAAAGCAGCCTGTACCTACCGTTCCGGAGCCTATAACATCGCCGGGTAGCATATCGCAGCCATATGCACAGCGTTCAATAATTTCGGCAAAGGTCCAGTCCATATCGGCCATGCTGCCTCTAGATACTTCTTTCCCATTCACAACACATTTCATCACCAGGTTGTAGGCATTGCCGGTATGGCCAGCTTTAGGCGCAATCTTATAGGGTTCCAATTCATCCGGTGTAACCAGCCACGGGCCAATCACTGTGCAAAAATCTTTGCCTTTTGCCGGCCCCAGGTTCAGCAGCATTTCTTCCCGCTGCAATGTGCGGGCGCTCATATCATTCATAATCATGTAACCGGCAATAAGGCTGTCGGCGTTGGCCGCTTTAATGTTACGTGCTTTTTTATTCAGCACAACGGCTACTTCGAGCTCAAAATCCAGTTGCTGAAAATGGTCGGGCATACATTCAATGTCGCCCGGTCCCTGTATTGCGTTGTGGTTGGTAAAATAAAATACGGGATATTGGTCAAACTCCGGTATCATTTCCGCTTTGCGGTTGCGGCGTGCAGCTGCCACATGTTGCCTGAAAGCATAAGCATCCCTGCACGATGTTGGGTGCGGAACAGGCGCCATCATCTCAAAAAATAATTCCTCCTTAGCCTCCAGCTTTCCTGAGGTTATTGACAGGTTTACCCGTTGTCCACGTTCCATTAACTCGTCGCCTCCCCATAAAAATTCATTCATATTATCAGGGATCAGCTTATCGCATGAGTTCAAATTATAAATATGCCCGTTTATAAAAACACCTAAATGCTCCCGGTCTTCGGTTTTGTAGGATACTAATTTCATTGGCTTATTGGTTGGTAATTCAAACTTAATAAAATTAGTTGATTGGTTGGAGATTAGAGACTAGAGATTAGTCATCAGCTGACTAACTTGCTTATTCTTATAAGTACGCTCCGAGTAATCTCTGATCTCCAACCGCTAATCTCTAAATACTATGCTTGCATATTAAATTTATTACACCTAACTTCGTGTAATCTGATTATGACCATACAAAAGCATTTTTATTTTTCCCTTGGCCTCACTTCAATGAGTGATGCTTCTTCTTTCAGGGATGCTATGCTTGCCAAGATCATTTTGGCGCAGTACTAAGTTGTTGAAATATTATTGGAAGGTTGTAAAGTTGGAAATGTTGTAATGTTTTGATTATTAACCTGCCTTAAAACCATCCGCATTTCTAAACGTTTGTATTTAAACCGATATATGCTGCAGGTTGTTAACATTTCAACCTTACAACATTCAAACATTTCAATATACAAAACATGCCTGTTTATCATACTTTGGGGGCTATTCCGCCCAAGCGGCATACGCAATTCCGTAAGCCCGATGGTACTTTATATGCGGAAGAACTGGTATCAACCGAAGGCTTTTCGAGCCTGTATTCGCTGGTATACCATCTGTATCCACCTACTATTGTAAAAGAGCTTGGCGAGCCCTATTCAGCAGAGCCCAAAATAGCCCGTGAAAAACACCTGAAGCATACCAGCCTGATGGGTTTTAAAATTGAGCCCGAAGATGACTACCTGAAGAGTCGCAAACCGGTACTTGTAAACAGTGACCTGCATATTTCACTTGCAGCGCCCCGAAAATCAATGACAGACTACTTTTACAAAAACAGCCAGGCCGACGAAGTAATATTTGTACATGTTGGTTCGGGAACTTTAAAGACAGGATACGGCAATATCAAATTTGCTTACGGCGATTACCTGATCATACCGCGCGGTACCATTTATCAAATAGAATTTGATACAGCCGATAACCGTTTGTTTATTGTGGAGAGCTTTAGCCCTATCAGGATACCCAAACGTTATACCAACGCCTACGGACAGCTTACTGAACAGTCTCCATATTGTGAGCGGGATATAAAAAGGCCTGCTAACCTTGAAACTCACGACGAAAAAGGTGATTTTAAGATCCTGATAAAGAAACAGGGACTCATCTATCCGTACATTTATGGTACCCATCCTTTTGATTTTGTCGGCTGGGATGGCTTTCATTATCCATGGGCATTCTCCATACATGATTTTGAACCTATTACGGGACGCCTGCACCAACCACCACCGGTACATCAAACATTTGAGGGACATAACTTTGTGATCTGCTCGTTTGTGCCCCGCAAGTTTGATTACCATCCACTGTCCATACCTGCGCCATATAACCACAGCAACGTTGACAGCGACGAACTGCTATATTACGTGGATGGGGATTTTATGAGCCGGAAAAGTGTAGTTAAGGGGCAGATAACTTTACATCCTGGCGGCATCCCGCACGGGCCGCATCCCGGGTCGGTAGAAAAATCAATTGGTAAAGAATCAACTGATGAGTTAGCGGTGATGATTGATCCTTTCCGCCCGTTGATGCTTACCGAGGATGCGATAAAAATTGAGGACGAAAACTATTACAAAAGCTGGGCAGAGTAAGAGTTGTTGGAAGGTTTTAATGTTGAAAGGTTGGAATGTTCTTTTTAGGTAAAATGTTTAAAACTTGAATTCGACCTTACAACGTTCCAACAATTCAACATACAACATTACAACGTTCCAACATTAAAACATTAAAACAGAAAACAACAATGGAAACATTAACTATAAATAAACCATCAAAAACAGCTGATTTTTTACCGCTTAACGGCACCGACCATGTTGAATTTTATGTGGGTAATGCGAAACAAGCGGCTTACTATTATAAAACCGCATTCGGCTTTCAAAGCCTTGCCTATTCAGGCCCGGAAACCGGCGTGCGGGACAAAGCATCCTATGTGCTGCAGCAAGGGAAAATACGCCTGGTGCTCACCACGCCATTGAAATCCAGTGACCCTATTGCTGATCATATAAAAAAACATGGCGACGGTGTAAAAGTGCTCGCATTATCAGTGGATGATGCCTATGATGCCTTTAACCAAACAACCAGCAGAGGCGCTGTCCCTTACCGGGAGCCGGAAACATTGACCGACGAACATGGCGAAGTACGTATCAGCGGTATTAAACTATATGGAGAAACAGTTCACCTTTTTGTAGAACGAAAAAACTATAACGGAGCATTTTTGCCGGGTTACGAAAAGATGGACGTTAGGTATAATCCATCGCCAACAGGTTTATTATACATCGATCATTGTGTGGGGAATGTGGGCTGGCACAAAATGAATGAGTGGGTAAATTTTTACGAGGATACCATGGGTTTCAGGAACATTTTAACCTTTGATGATAAAATGATCTCGACAGAATATTCGGCCCTGATGAGCAAAGTAATGAGCAATGGAAATGGTTATGTTAAATTCCCGATAAATGAACCTGCCGAAGGAAAGAAGAAATCACAGATTGAGGAATACCTGGAATTTTATGAAGGTGAAGGGGTACAGCATTTAGCGCTGGCCACCCATGATATTGTTGAAACCGTTACTGTCCTTCAAAGCCGGGGTATTGAATTTTTGTCGGTTCCGGGCACTTACTATGATGATCTTATTGAACGCGTGGGGCATATAGATGAAGACCTTGAACCATTGAAAAAACTAGGTATATTGGTTGACCGTGATGATGAAGGTTACCTGCTTCAGATTTTTACAAAACCGGTTGAGGACCGTCCTACCCTTTTCTTCGAAATTATTCAGCGCAAAGGAGCTAAATCATTTGGCGCCGGTAATTTTAAAGCGCTGTTTGAGGCGATTGAACATGAGCAGGAATTACGGGGAAACCTTTAACATTTCGGAGGTCGGATTTCGGCCTTAACGTCCGGCTCTCTATATTTGACATAATACCTTATTTAAGCCGGGCTATATGCCCGGTTTTTTGTTGCCGGCGGACAAAGTTTTCCGTCCGTTTATGCAAAAACTAAACGTTTATTACTTACATAGTTCAACGCATCAGTTACAATGAAGCTGACAGTCATTTGGGTATTCCAATCCCCGAAATGAGGAAGTTTCCATGACAAATAAAAGGGAAACGCAGGATTACGGTTTTGTGACGGAAAGTATATTTTCAAAGGCAAATAATTGCGTTTGCGGTAACGGTAATTCGGTGCGACTGAGTCCCAACTATAAACTATTAACACATTTTAGCAATAATACCTGTAAGCGAGTTTGGTATCAGCTCATTTGACAGCAACCTTCAAATAATAAAGTGACAAATTTTATCGCAAACCAATAAATATTTACATTTTAAATAACTAACAATGCAAATGAATTTGGCAGATGTCAAAAATAAATTTTAAGGAAATACAAGTAACCAATAATTAAATAAAACAATTTAAACAATAAACCAGTTAAAATTTGTAACATTTTACATATAATTGCCAACCAATTTTAAGATTTTCCGTATTAGGATGGCTCGGTGGTCCTCATTGTTTTATTTGTGGCACAGATTTTTCTATACCTCCCTGAACTTTGGTTAAACTAACTATGAATCAACTGTTAATATGAGTATTGCGGACGGGAACAATTTTTATGCCGATGATGCATCCCATCTTGCTCAGATAATCGATCATATAAATGCTGGTATATGGGAGTTTAACATTAATGCAAAAGATGTTAAATGGTCTGCCGGCTTCTACACTATTCTGGGTTATAAACCCGGGGAGATAGAATGCTCCTATAATTATTTCCTGGAAAACCTGCTTTACCACCAGGACAAGCCTATATTTTTAAAATCTATCTATACAAGAAGCCAGGATCAAACAAATACCGTTCATATAAGGCTGCTGACCAAATCTTCAGGGTATCAATGGTTTGAAAGTGTCACCAAAAAATGGGAAGATAATGGTGTACCTAAATTTACAGGTTCATTAATTAATATTCACCAGGCAAAGCTGTTGGCTTTACAATCAGCCAAAAGTGATTTATTATTTAACGAGACAGGTACAATTGCAAAGGTTAGCGGTTTTGAAATTGACATTCCGGCGTTAAATTTATGGCTGTCAAAAGAGGCCTTTGATATTTATGAGTTAAATGACCAGGTTAAGTTGAGTATTGAGGAAGCTATTAGCTTCTTTGAACCTCAATATCGCCCCCTGTTAAACGAGGCTGTTAATAACGCTGTTAAATTTTGTAAGCCTTTTGATTTGGAACTGCTGTTACGAACGGCGAAGAACAATGTGATATGGGTAAGAGCTAAAGGATTGCCTATTATTGATGATTATGGTAAATGCGTAAAAATAAGAGGAATTTTCCAGGACATTGATAATATTAAAAAGAAGGGAATTTATTTACAATCTTCAATTAATCAGCTAAATGACCAAAATAAACGCCTCCAAAATTTTGCTTATATTGTATCTCACAACCTTCGGTCACACAGTGGTAATTTACAATTCATGGTTAATCTGCACGAAGAAAGCGAGTCGGAGGATGACCGTGCAGAAGTATTTTCCCATATTAAATCTATCAGTAAAAGCCTGAGCACTACTATAGAGCACCTGAACGAAATTGTTAAAATACAAACAGACGTAGACCAGGAAAGAAAAACAATTGTTTTTGAAGAAGTTTTTAATAATGTGGTTTCGGCCCTTCAAAGCAACATAGAAAGTACAGATGCCAAAATAGAATACGATTTTGCCAAATGCCCGGTAATAAGTTACATACCTGCGTACCTGGAAAGTATCTTCCAAAATTTGCTTACAAATTCTTTGAAATACCGTCATTTACAAAGACGGCCAGTTGTTACCTGCCGTACCATCAAAGATCACGACCATATTTACATGCTTTTTGAAGATAATGGTATTGGCATTGACATGGACCGTTACGGGGATAAAGTTTTTGGACTTTATAAAACATTCCATCAAAACTCTGATGCAAAAGGTATAGGCCTGTTTATAACACGCAACCAGATAGAAGCGCTTGGCGGCTCAATCAAAATAGACAGTACCGTAAATGTTGGTACCAAGTTTACGATCAGGTTGGTGTAGGAAGCAAAAAACTTACGAAGTTTTGAAAACTCCGTAAGTTTCTTATCAAGCTATTCAATATAGCTTTCCAATAGCTTAAAGCCAGTAGTAGTTTCTAATTCAATTTTATTCACGCTTTTTGGCAGCAACAGGCATTCGCCCATTTTTACGGAATAATCAGTGCCGTTAAATTTAACTACAAACTCACCTTCCATACATACGTATATCACAAATGAATCAAGGTTTGAGTAATCCTTTTCGGTCCCTTTGGTAAAATCCAGTAAATTAGTGGTAAAGTACGGACAGCTTACCAATTTAATTGTCTTGTCTTTTTCAGGCTGATAGTTTGTTTTATATTCCGGATAATGTTTATAATCGATGGCTGCAAGGGCTTCCTCTGTGTGTAATTCCCTTTTGTTACCTTTATCATCTACGCGGTCAAAATCGTATATGCGGTAGGTAATATCTGATGTTTGCTGTATCTCAGCAATCAACAAACCTTTACCAATGGTATGTACCCTGCCTGCGGGCAAAAAGAACACATCGCCTGCGTTTACGTTTTCTTTATTCAGCACATCGGTTAAATGGCCGCTGTTAAATTTATCAAGGTACTCCTGTTGGGTAAGTTCTTTATTAAAGCCAGCAATCAATGTTGAACCCGGATCGGCCTCTATCACATACCACATTTCGGTTTTACCGAATGAGTTATGGCGTTTTTTCGCCAGCTCATCGTTAGGATGTACCTGTATCGACAGATCTTCATTGGCATCGATAAATTTCACCAGCAACGGAAAGGTATTGCCGAAATGCGCATATACTTTTTTTCCAACCAAAGCCTCCCCATATTTTTCTAACAGATCGGCCAGCGATTCGCCTTTCAGTTCACCGTTCGCCACTACCGAAACATCTGATTTAACACCTGATATTTCCCAGGTTTCGCCGCAATTTGGCAGTGAACCGAAGTCTTTATGCAGGTAAGTTTTTATTTTTTGACCACCCCAGATCTTGTCTTTATAAATGGTTTTAAATTTTAGTGGATATAATGATGACATAATGTGGATGTTTAAGCCGCTAAGTTATGACTTTGCATAAGCATAAAACAAGTTTTTTCTGAAAATCAAACGTAAATATCTTCAGCAAACTGCTATGGATAAATTTTAAAAGTTTTCCAAAATAGATTTGATCTGGGCTATTAACACATTTAAATAGTCTTCTATAATGGTCCAGATGATATAATAGTTAATACCAAAATAGTTATGAACTATCCTGTTCCTTAACCCTCTTATTTTATGCCAATCAACTTCGCTGTTGGTTTCCTTAATAACATCAGGTAAGCGATTTGCTGCTTCACCTATTATTTCAAAATTCCTTACAACAGCATCAATAGTTTTGCTATCGGTTATAAATTCTTCATAAGTTAAAGCTTGGGTATAATTGATAATCTTTTCAGCGCTTTCAAGTATATCTTCTAACAGAAGTTTAGACTGACGTTTAGACATAAACTATTTCTGGTTCAATTACATTAAAATATTTTTCCTTAATTCCTCCCCTCGAAACAAGGTCAACTTTGTGATTAAGCCTTCTTTCCAATTCATCTGCCAGCGTTATAAACTCAATTCCTATTCTACCATTAAAATCAACAATAATATCAATATCACTATTTTTATTAAAATCGCGCCGAACAACAGATCCAAATAAACCGATTGAGGAAACAAAATATTTGCTTTCCATCTCTGGCTTAAAGCTGGATAATATTTTTTTTATTTCATTCAGATCAAGCATAATACAAATATAAAATTATAAAATATCTTTGTATGATTGCTATTAAAACTAAAAGCATGCTAAGTAAAAAAGTCCGCATGCGGCGCTGCGGACTTTCATGTTATTCAAAAGTTGTTGTTTACTTACCCAGCTTTGCTTTCAAATTCTCATCAATTGCAGCTAAAAACTCTTCGGTGTATAAGTAATCAGTACCATGTTCAACTTTGTGTTTAATTGTGATTGCCAAATCCTTGGTCATTTTGCCGCTTTCAAAAGTTTCAATACAATCCTGTTCAAGCGTTTTAAAGAAGTCTATCAGTTCCTGATTTTTATCCAGCAAACCGCGGAATTCCAGCCCGCGTGTCCAGGCAAATATAGATGCTATAGGATTGGTTGAAGTTGGCTTGCCAGCCTGGTGCTCGCGATAATG
>JAQNCM010000415.1 GCA_029237615.1 Mucilaginibacter sp. | reverse complement strand
TGTTAGACGGGTATTGTACGAGGGCTTGCTGCGGAAAGTTACCGACATCGAAGGCAAATATAATTAATATCATCGCCAGGCAATATGATTTTAGCTCCGGATCTTTGATAAGGTAATAATAGTTTATTCCCTTGTATAATATAACAAAATTAAAAACACAATAAATTATCAAACCTATCCATCCCATTTCTACCGCCACTCTTACATAGCCGCTATCGGGCGGGAAGTGTGCAAGATACGAGTTAGGAGCGAAGCGCTGTCCCCAAACCCCAACTGCACCTAAACCGCCACCAATCGGGTGCGATAATATAAAAGGTTTAATAAGCGCCTGGTTTTTGGCCCGCTCATTAAATGAGGCATCTTTAGAAGGTTTAAAGGCGCTTTGAAACCTGGCAAGGGTAGGGTTAGAGGTTGGAACCAAAATGAAAAATCCTAAAATAACGCCTCCAATAACAACGATAGCCAATAGTTTTTTATTGAAATTTAATATCGTTAACATTACCATGGCTGCAGGAATAATCACATAAGAAGCCCTTGTTCCTGAATAAAGCATTACCGTAAAAAAAAATATCGTTAAAAAGCCTAATATTATTTTTTTGCTGCTACTTATATTACTTAACATTAAAGCTATACATAGTAAGGCAGCAGCCACCATATTATAAGCATATACCACCGGGTCTGAAAACAGGCCCCATTTTCTTAAGTGGCCGCCGATAAATAACAACTTGAAACGCAGTGGGTCCCGGAATAACCAGTCATGTTCAAACGGCAGCAATCCAAAGTGTTCCTGCTGCAAACCCGCCAGTCCGCCTAAGAATTCAAGAACCAGCCACAACTTTAATAATAATCTAAGGAATGACTTTGTGCGGATATGAAAAAGAAATACAAAATACATGAGCATCAGGAATGCCACAGTGCGCACTGTATAAACCCATTCCCATATAGATGGTGAACTGGGATTGAGAATTTCAAGCAGGTTATAACCTAACCATACGAGTATAAAATAACTAATAGGATTTTCAAAATAACTCCAGTTATTCTCTTGTTTTTGCTTTAAAAAAAAACCTGTTATCAGTAAATAGGTGAGCGCATCCATTACCAGTCCGATGGGCATCTCCTCCGGTAAAAAACGGGATACATAATTTATGAAAAATGATGCAGTAATTAAGGTGACTATTCCAAACTTTGGATATACAATAGTTGCCCAGGCAGCCGGTAATCCAATTATTACGCATAAAATAATAAGTCCAATTTCGTAGCCTTCTCTTGCAATGATATAGGATGTAGATAAGGATGCGAGAACTAAGATCAGGATTATTACAGGTGCAGAAATCTTTTTTACAATTATGCTATCCAAAAATGACCTTTTTGGTTTAAGTTTTCTGGCCTGCTCATTTAGCATTTACTTATAATAAGAATTTAAAAGAAAAGGATTTTAAATACCCAAACAAAGATACCTACAAAGGCAAGTATTATAGCCGCTGCTAAGCAACATCTTTGTAATGGGGTTAAATCTTTAAAAGGATCATCAGCCGCTTGCTTTCTATGCTCAATTTTCATCGTGTCAACCCTTCCCGTACCTAAAATGAACTTACTTAACTGCTATATAATTGGTCCTTACCTTGTTTTTACAGAGGTTTTATTTAATACCCATCCTGAGAATTTAACTCCCTGGTGTTTCAGATAATCAATATATTGATTTTGGGAACGGCTTATACCTTTATTAGCCTGGAAAACCGCAATAGTTTTATTGGCAAATAACATCCACTCTTTTGATTGATTTAACGAATCAAGCGGCGGCAAATCTATTATTATAATATCATACCGGGACCTCAAATCATCAAAAGTTCTTTGTACAAGCTTTTCGTCGTTAATTTCTAAGATGGTGATGTCACCACTATGATTTCCTAATACACTGATCGCATTACCCTCACGTTCAATGTATGAGCTGTTTTTAAAATAATCTTCTACAAATAATTTAGGTTCAAAAGCTTCACTTATCGCCGGATCATTAAAGTTGCCGTCAATTAATAATACCTTTTTATTGATAGCCGCATATGAATATGCCAAACTGACTGCCACTAAAGTTTTACCTTCCCCAACGCCCAAACTTGTGATAGCTAAAACCTTTTCGCCTTTTAGTTCCTGGTCTATTTCAAAGCGGATGGATCTGAGCAACTCTTTGAACATCTTCATTTTGTTCCTGTTTTCCACATCCCATAGCTTCTTTAAATTTGGTATTGGTGCCGGAATCACATTTAATGAACCCAACAAAGGCAACTGCGTACGGCTAACCAGGTCTGATGGTTCCCTTACATTGTCATCAAGGTAAAACAGTATAAACAACACTAACAGGCAAAAAAATAAGCTAGCGATTCCGCTAAGTGCAATCAGTAGTATTTTTTTTGAGGGTTGTGCAACATCAGGTGTGGCAATTTCAACCTGATTTAGTTTAATTGAAAAGTTAGACTGAAGATTAGTCTGGTTATATTTATTCAGTACATCAAGGTATTCTTTACTGGCAATATCGATATCAAATTCGTAAGTTTTTACCGTAGCATCAAAAGGAACCAGCCTGGCAAATTTTGCATTCAATTGCTTTAACTGATTATCAATAGATTCCACGCTAAATTGCGCAAGATCTCTTGACACTTCCAGGTCTAGTTTTTTCTGAACCAGGTTATCCTTACTTACCAGTGGGTTTGTGATATATTTGTCTGAGCTCAGGTTTGTTTGATTAGATAGCTCTTTACGAAGCGAATCTAAAGCCGGTTTAAATTTAGGGTTAAATCCGCTGCGGACATATTCATTATTGAGGGCTTTTAACTGTTCTTCGGTATTAGTAATCGTCTGATTATAATTGCTGATGGTCGCCTCAATGTATTTTCTATCTTTTGGATTAAAATGTGAATCCACATCTTTAATTGCGCCTTCATAGGAAGCAAGGTCTTTTTGGTTTTGTAACTTCTTATCCGTGTAGGTTAATATTTCAGCATAGATTGCTTTTGATTGCTCCTCTAAATTTAAAATGCCGTTTTCTATTTTATATTTTTGCAGTTCTTCTTTTTTTGAATTTAAAGCGGTCTTTTTTTGCTCCAGCAGGTTTGTTAAAAAAGCAACCGCGTTGGATTCATTCTTTTTGATGTTAAGTGTGTAGTAATCTATAAATTCTTTGCAAAGTGTATTTACCACAAATGCAGATAATTGAGGATTCTCTGAAGTAAACGTTACTGAAATAAAATCACTTTCTTCGTCTCGTGAAATATCCAGGTCCTTCCTTAATGACCGTTCATCATATTTCATGGAGATCAGCAGCTGGTTAAGGCCGTTCTCATCGGTATCATAAAGTGAAAGCGGTTCGCCGGTCTTTAGCTTGTTTTTATAAACTTCGAGTGCATGCTGTATAGCAGCATCGCTAAGGTTCTTAAATTGGTGATTAAGTTTTCTGAAAGGCTCCGAACTACTAAGATCATGGATAATTAACCGATAGGATACATTATCGATTATTTTTTTTAGTTTAATTATCTGTGTTAAATTACTAAACTCACGGTTAATCTCATCTGCCTGTGCGTTGGGATTTTCTTTATCAAGCAAATGCCTGGAGGCGTCAACAATGCCCGTTGCTATCTGAGCATGTGAAATGTATTCATCAGGAAGGTTTTTAACAAGGAAAAATGAAGCAATTACCGTTGCCAGAACAATGATAACTATAATGTAGAGGTATTTGCGTACGAGTGAGAAATAAGATGATAGTTCCATTATTTATTTTATGCTTTCCAACTTGTTCCCCAGGAGCTCCTCAAGATTGGTTTTAGCTGTAAATACATTTAATTCAGCCTGCACTCTAAATGAATTCTGGTTATAAAGATTTGTTGACGCTTCATTATAAACTTGAAAAGTAACTTCGCCTTTTTGAAAAGTGTGTTTAAGCTGATTTGCTGCAGTCATTGCTTCCTGTACGGCATTTACCCGGCCTCTCAATTCTGCTTGCGCTCCTAAATATGCAAAATAATATCGTTTCACCTGTGCTTCTATCGCTAAATTATATTCCTGCTGTTGCTCTTCAGCAACATGTACAGCTTCTCTTGCGTTGTGTATGGTATATGGTCTTTCAAAAAGCTGCCCCAGGCTAACGGAGGCAACCAGTTGATAACCTTTAAATATAATAGGTTGTGCCGCATTGATTGCACCCTGAGGGCTATAAATGTAAGAAGCGCTAAAACCATCCAGCCATCCAAAATTCGACTGATGAAAAGTGCTCCTCGCAATGTTAACCTGGTTTTGCAAAACTTTAACATGCGGATAATTTGCTTTAGCTGCAGCAATCAATTTTTCGAGATAAGGATAGGACAAATCTGTGAAAATGGTTTCCTGAGCGTAAAGATTATTTGATAAAAATATAATAAATAATGAGAAGCAAAGAATTTTTAATTTTTTATACATTTTGTTTAAACTTTTTCTTTTTGAAATACCGCCGGAACTGTTCTTAGCAGGATCTTTAAATCAAGCCAAAAAGAATAATTCTGGGCATAAAAATTATCTAATTTCTTTCTTTCGCGCTCAGACATATCTGCCTTTCCGCGTTTCGTGATCTGCCACAGTCCGGTTAATCCTGCAGGCCCTAAAAATCGCATCGACCACTCATTAGAGGTCAGCATTTCGGCCTCATACACCGGTAACGGCCTGTTACCCACTAATGACATATTGCCCAATAAAATATTGAATAATTGCGGAAGTTCGTCCAGGCTCGAATTTCGTAAAAATTTACCAAGTTTCGTAACACGCGGATCGTCTTTAATTTTAACAAATGCGGCTTTTGTGCCTCCATCCTCATTGGCGTACTGATTTTGTGTTGATAACTCAACCAGCATCTTGTCGGCATCGGTGCGCATCGACCTGAATTTATAGAAATCAAACACCATATAACCGGTTCCAACACGTTTGCTTTTATAAATGATAGGTCCTTTAGAACCTAATTTTATTGCGATAACGACAGCCAGCATAATAGGGGACAGAACCAAGATCATTGCCCCTGAAATAACCAGATCCATCAACCGCTTGCCGGCAGGCATCCGGTAATTTATATCAACCTCTTTTGAAAGTTCAATTAGTTTTGGTTTTATGAGTTTAAACTTCACCAAAAAATTTAACCGCTCCCTTAAATCAGACATCGGAAACGGGTAAACATAAAAATCGTGCACTTTTAACTGTATAGCTTTTTCTCTTATATCCCTGTCATTTGACAGCGATAAAACAACGATGATCAACCCGTTAAATAAAAAGTTTTTTTTAAGCTGCTCAATTAATGAAAAGCATTCATCATGTTCATCAACTTCCAGCAAAATAATTTCGGGGATGGTTAAAATTGATTGATGACCCAGGTAGTCTTCTAGTTGAGTTATCGAATCATTGAAAATTATTTGAAAGGAATCGAGCTCAGCTGCTATTAAATCCTTTATTTGTGATCCGGCATAAGCAATTCTCGTGTTCGAGCCCGAATTTTCATTCCACTCATTAGTAATGGGACTCGTCATAAATGCTTATTACTTGATTAATAGCTGATTTTAATGATGTTGGATTAAATGGCTTAGGCAGGTAGCCATCAACCAGGAAAGACATATGTTGAACCTGTTCGTCCAGATCATGAGCTGCAGAAAGCATTATTATTGGAATATCGCGAAAAAGCCCGCTTATCTTTACATTCTTTATAAATGACTGTCCGTCAAAATAAGGCATTTGAAGATCAGATATAATTAATTCAGGCTTGTTACCATCTTCCAGCCAAGTAAATGCGTCAATACCGTTATTCTTAACAACTACCTCATAATCTTTTGAGAGAATAAAGTTCAGAAGCTTTAAAATGCTTAAGTCGTCATCGACAATCAATAGTCGTTTTTTCATCAAATGCTGATCTAATTTTGTGCAGGCAAGTTTCCCCTCATTACGTATTTTTTTACTAAAAAGTTCTAAAAAAACGTTGGTTTAAGCAAGTGTTTTGAAATGATGACGATATTTAATTGCGATTTTGAAACCCTGCAATTGTTACGTTACTTTTTACTGGTTAAAAATAACTGATTACCTTAATAATAAGGCACTTATTGTTAAAAATAATTGCCTTAAATATGCAATATATTTAATTAATGCAATATGTATTTATTGTTTAATTGATATTTATTAACTTATAATAGTGTTTCCCTGAAATGGATATCCCAAAACGAAATTTCATTTATTGAGTTGCCGCCCGTTGCAATGCTGGCCATATATTGATCATCCAATTTAAAACTGTTTACTGTTAAATGTGCCGATGATGAGATTATGCTGCTATCAGCGAAATTTACTCCTTCCAGACTTGGAATTAATTTCAAATCCTCATCCAAACCTTTCCCGGTAGCTTTGGTCAGCGCTTCTTTACGGGTCCAAAGCATAAAAAAACGGTCAATGGAATTACTTTGCTTTATGTAGGCTGCTTCATCAATACTGAAGTGATCGTCAATGACATCCAGGTAACTGAATGAATTATTTATGAATTCCACATCTGCACCAAGTGCCGAATTCGAAACAGCAAGCAACACCCAATCACC
>JAQNCM010000407.1 GCA_029237615.1 Mucilaginibacter sp. | reverse complement strand
ATTGCCATAAATATTTTTACAGATATTGATTTAGCGTACAAATAAACGGATATTTGTATCGCTAATTTATAGTATTACAAAAGATGTCAAATATAGTAAGGTTAATTATTGCTTGTGTGGTTTTTGTAGGCGCTGTGGCGCTTTGTGCCTTTGGTTTTTGGGGTTGGGGTATCCCGGTATTGTTTTTAGGCGGGATCGTGCTGCTTAGTTACTTCTTTAATGAGAATATGATTATTGCCCAATGGTTTTTACGCAAGGAGCAGTCTGAGAAGGCCGAAGAATGGCTATTAAAAGTAACTGATTACGAAAAGCAAATAAACAAAGCGCAATGGGGCTATTACAATCTTTTGATTGGTTTAATTGAGTCGCGCAAGTCTCCCTTAAAGTCAGAAAAGTATTTTAAGAAATCTCTCGCCCTGGGCATGAAAATGTCACATAACATAGCTTTGGCTAAATTAAGTCTGGCAGGGATAGCAATGGCAAAACGTAATAAGCGCGAAGCCCAGATGTATTTACAGGAAGCGTCGAAAGATGATAAAAATAAACTCCTTACCGAACAGATAAAAATGATGAAAAGTCAGATGGCCCAGATGGATAAGCAACAAGTGGTAAGGGGCGGGTACAGGCAATTTTAATTGTTTGGATGCAAAGTTGGCATCTTAACAATGTTTTTTAGCTGGTGTAAAAGTACGTCCTACTTTTCCTCTATTGAGCTGTAATAATCGGGTTCTGATGAATGACTTTGAGGCATATGCCTTTCTGCTGCAAATGAGTGATCATCAGAAGGGTTAGCTACTTCGACCATTTTTAACAAGCTGCGAATAAAAGATAAATTGAAGTTGTTCCTGTTTAGTTTTATCAGGTATTCATTTTCTGTGATTTCCAATATAGAATTAGTCATAACTTTAGTTATAAGCGTTTATTGCAATTATAAACAACATATTTTATACCAAAGTTGTATGCGTTTTATGATTTCGTTAATAAATTGTTATTAAAAAGCAGATTTTCAGTGAATTATTATTTTAATTGATAGTAAACGGAACGTTGTTTTGGTTTTTAAAAGTTAACACTAATTTAACAGTATTAATTTTTGTATCAATTACTATTCAAACCATGTCATCACTGTCTCTTTAGAAGGCATAGTAATATCAAGCTTTAATTTTTTGCGCATCCCGCCCAGGTCATTAAATACCTTGTTGGGGTTAGCCGCTTTTAGCTCTTCAACGGTATTAAATCCCATTTTGTTAATTACAGGGACCCATTCTGCAGGGACGCCAATATTAATAAAATCGTCTGCTGTTACCACTTTTGCCTTTTTTTCAGGCCGCATTTGCGGGAAGAACAATACTTCCTGGATGGTGCTTTGATTGGTCATCAGCATAACAAAACGGTCAATTCCAATACCCAAACCAGAAGTTGGCGGCATGCCGTATTCAAGTGCCCGCAAAAAGTCGTCATCCATAGCCATCGCTTCATCATCGCCGCGGCCTGCAAGTATCAGTTGTTCTTCCAGCCGTTCCCGCTGATCTATAGGATCATTTAACTCTGAATAGGCATTGGCAATTTCTTTACCGTTAACAAATAATTCAAAACGTTCTACCAAACCCTCTTTTGTACGGTGCTTTTTAGCAAGCGGCGTCATTTCAATCGGGTAATCGGTAATGTAAGTGGGTTGTATCAGGTTCGCTTCAACTTTAGCGCTAAATATTTCGTCAATCAATTTGCCTTTGCCCATGGTGGAGTCAATATCAATGTCCAACTCTTCGCAGGTTTGGCGTAAACCGGCCTCGTCCATTGCCGAAACATCAATACCAGTATATTTTAATATAGAATCATACATGGAAAGTTTTTCATATGGCCCTGCAAAATTGATCTCGTTGGCACCGAACTGTACCACCGGGATGCCGTGTACAGCGCGGGTCACCATTTCCAGGCATTCTTCCACCATGGCCATCATCCAGTTATAATCTTTATAAGCCACATAAATTTCCAGGCTGGTAAATTCCGGGTTATGGGTGCGGTCCATACCTTCATTACGGAACATTTTGCCAAATTCGTACACGCCATCGAAACCGGCAACTATTAAACGTTTTAAATAAAGCTCGTTGGCTATGCGCAAAAACAGAGGCATGTCCAGCGTATTGTGATGGGTAGAGAACGGACGTGCCGCAGCGCCGCCGTGTACAGGCTGTAGTATCGGTGTTTCCACCTCCAGCCAGCCCTGGCTGTTAAAATAATCACGCATGCTGCTGATCACTTTTGAACGCTTTATAAAAATTTGCTTATATTCCGGGTTAACGGTAAGATCTACATAGCGCTGGCGGTAACGCATTTCAGGATCGGTAAATGCATCATGTATTTTTCCGTCTTCCTCACGCTTTACTACCGGCAATGGTTTCAATGATTTGGAAAGCAGTACTAACTCCTCTACGTGAACCGATATTTCACCGGTTTGAGTTATAAAAACGAAACCCTTTACACCAATGTAATCACCGATGTCCAGTAGTTTTTTAAATACGGTATTATATAAAGTTTTATCCTCACCGGGGCAAATGTCATCCCGTTTCAGATAAACTTGAATGCGACCGGTTGAATCCTGCAGTTCCACAAAAGATGCACTACCCATAATACGGCGGGTCATGATACGACCTGCTAACGTTACATTTTTATAAGTATCAGGAAATCGCTCAAAATTATCGGCAATATCCTGCGCAAATGCAGTAACCTGGTATTCTTCTGCGGGGTATGGGTTAATACCTAAAGCGCGAAGTTGTTGTAATGATTCGCGGCGTAAAATTTCCTGTTCAGATAGGGCAATACTCATGTTTTTATATAAAGGTGCAAAAATAGGTTTTTTTTGGAGACGTGAGATATTAGATTTGAGATGTATTGATTAAGAATATAGGTAATAGAAATTATATTGTCGCGCTCATAAGATCAATTGTAATTTAGAACGCAGTATAGAACCTTCTATATCTAAAACATTAGTGTATTCCTTTATCATGAATAAGATCCTTCGACCTCGCTCTGGATGACAAAAGGAAAAATCAATTGTCATTCCGCAGTGAAGATTCTTCTGCGCCTGATAAGTATTACGATATTGTTATGATGGATAAGATTCGATCTCGCTCTGGATGACAAAAGAAGAAAATCAATAGAATGAATATCTTTGTGTGGATGAACTTAAAAGTAATTGCATTTGACGCTGACGATACACTTTGGGTAAATGAGCCTTATTTCAGGCAGACAGAGGAGCAATTTTATAACCTGCTGGGTGAATTTTCATCACAGCACGGACTGGAACGCGAACTGCTGAAAATTGAGATAGATAACCTGCCTTTATACGGTTACGGCATAAAGGGTTTTATACTTTCGATGATTGAGACGGCTTTAAAACTTACCGATAACAATATAAATGCAACTATAATTAGCCAGATAATAGAATTGGGCAGGCAGATGTTAAACCAACCTATTGAACTGCTGGATGGCGTTGAAGAAGTGCTGCAAACCCTAAAAGAGAAATACCGTTTAGTAGTCGCTACCAAGGGTGATCTGCTTGACCAGGAACGAAAATTAAAGAAATCGGGTTTAAGTCATTATTTCCATCATATCGAGATCATGTCTGAAAAAGATAACGCTAATTATCTCAAACTCATTAAACACCTGGATATAAAACCAGATGAACTGATGATGGTCGGCAACTCCCTAAAAAGCGATATTTTGCCCGTATTAAATATAGGCGGTTATGCGGTGCATGTTCCCTATCATATCACCTGGGCCCATGAGCATATTGAGCATAATGTTGATAATCAAAAATTTAAGAGTGTTGAAGGTATTAAGGATATATTAGCATTTTTATAGGATTAGATTAAAAATCATCTGTTTGAACATTTTCAAAATCTTTAAATCAATCCATTTTCAAATTAATCCGCCTCCGCTTCCTGCAAATACATTTCGTCGATAGGACCCGCATATTTCTTTTCGATCACCTTGCGTTTGGCTTTCATAGTAGGGGTGATCTCGCCCTCGTCCATGCTGAAAGGATTACGTTTTACTTTAAAGTTTTTGATCCGCTCAAACTTGGCCAGCTCGTGCGATTGTCTTTTTATATCTTCCTTTATCCAATCAACGATTTCTTTATCTTCAATAAACAGCTCCGGCTTTTCAAAAAATTCGTTGTTTAAATTAAATGTTTCCTGTAAAACATCTCTTGCCGGCACTATAATAGCGGTGAGGTATTCACGTTTATCGCCAACTAAAAATATCTGTTCAATTTTAGGGCTTTTTAAATAGGTGTTTTCAACCGGAGTAGGGTAGATGTTTTTGCCATAGGCATTTACCAGCATGTTTTTTAAACGGTCGGTAATTTGAAGGTTGCCTCTAAAAAAACGACCGATATCCCCGGTATGGAACCAACCTTCCGGGTCAATTACCGAAGCTGTTTCTTCCGGCTTGTTCCAATAACCTTTCATTACACAATGGCCGCGCACGATGATCTCGCCTTCTTCCGATTGAAAATCTTCTTTAAAGCTATCATATGTTTGCACGGTATAAATATGCCGGGTGTCAACGTTTTGAATCGCTACTTCTATGCCGGGTATTATCCTGCCCACAGTTCCGTATATGATACGGTCGGTTTCTGTTACAGACATTACAGGTGATGTTTCGGTCAGTCCAAACCCTTCCAGTACTCTTATACCCAGGTCGCCAAAAAACTCACCGATGTTTTTCGGTAAAGCGCCACCTCCGCTGAGTAACATCTTTAAGCGTCCGCCTGTTCTTTCTTTTATTTTGCTGAATACCAATTTCTCTGCAATCTTGTGCTGGTTACTCAACCAAAGCCCTGGTTTTTTACCGGCTTCTTTAACCTCGCGTACCTCGCGGCCAATTTTAAGCGACCACAAAAATGTTTTTGCTTTTATGCCGCCGGCAGCGGTTCCGTTCTTCATTGCCTTGTCATGTATGCGCTCCAGCAAACGGGGCACACAGTTCATGATGGTTGGCCTAACCTCCGCCATGTTTTTAGCCAGTAGGTCCAGACTTTGGGCAAAAGCTATTTTACAACCCATAAACAAGCAAACATGATAAGTCGCTGTACGTTCAAATACATGTGATAATGGAAGGAACGAAAGAAATGTATCTGTTTTTTCTATGATAGGAATCTGTATCAGGCATACCCTTGCATTTTCGGTAAGGTTAAAGTGCGTAAGCATTACTCCTTTTGGGGTGCCGGTTGTGCCTGATGTATAAATAAGACAGGAGATATCTGAGGGTAATATAGCTTCGCGGGCTATATTAATAGCGGTAGCGTATCTCACTAACAAGTTCGAACCTTCTTCAATTATTTGTTTAAGGCCAATAACTCCGGCATTAAGATTTACTTTTGCGATTGATTTTTCAAAATCATCAAATGCCGGAATGATACGGATCAATGCCGGGCAATTATTGGCGATTTTAACAACTTTGCGTAACAGGAACGGATTGCCGACTAAGATGGTCTTTGCGCCGGAATCATTTAAAATGTATTCTATTTCAGCTTCGGTAAGGGTAGGGTATATGGAGGTGTTTATTGCGCCCAACTGTTGTAATGCCTGGTCGTAATAAACATAATCGGGGCCGTTTTCAATGATCAGGGCAATACGGTCGCCTTTTAGAATACCAATTTCCAGGAACCAGGCCGAAATGGCATCAATTTTTTGTAAGGTTTGCCTGTAACTGATCTCCACCCAAACGTCGTTTACTTTATGGGTCATAAAAGTATTCGTATCGGGGTGGATGTTTTGCACAATATTTCGGATCAGCCCCGGAATGGTGGATTGCTCAGTTGCAGTATTCATTAAGTTCAAACAGGTTTAAAAAGCCAACAAAGCTAATTGATTTGTAAATAAATGCAAATAACTTGCTAATGCGAAATTAGCTTCATTGTATCGTTTTTTAAAATGTATATTTCGTTTATTGGTACGATGCTACGTTTGTCGTTATTAATGTTACTTCCTTCAGCGGTCCGTAGATATGGGTAAAGGAAATATCCCTGTGGCCTGACAATTTTTCTACTTCTTTTTTCCAGCCAGTCCATCGTTGTTTATCGTAAAATTTGTTCAGGTCGCCGGAAAGGCAAAAGTTTATAAAATCTGAGTACGTCATGTCCAAATTTTTCCATGTTAATGCTTCTGGTGCCAGGTA
>JAQNCM010000390.1 GCA_029237615.1 Mucilaginibacter sp. | reverse complement strand
TACCCGGCTTTCGATATAAATTTCGCTTTCTTCAGGGCTAAATTTAATAGCATTAACAATCAGGTTATTCATCACCCGCCAAAGTTTTTCACGGTCGCCCAATATTTTCACATCTGCGTTGGTGTTTAAAATAAGCTGCTGGTTTTTATCCTTTGCTCTAAAGTTGAGTAAGCTGATACATTTGTCCAACATTTCATCCGGAACAACTTTTTCCATCTTTAAATTTTGTTCCTGGTCAAAATCGGTTTCCAGCAGCTCATTGATCAGGTCAAGGCTGTTTTTACTGCTTATCTTCACCAGGCCCATTAACTCCTTCATCTCAGCAGGCAGCTTTTCATCCGGTTCCAGCATGGAACTGATGGTGCTTATGGCACTTATCGGGTTCCGCAGGTCATGTGCTACTACTTTTATTAACCTTGCATAGTTCTTATTTATCACTTCCAGTGCTTCCATGGTTGCTTCCGACTGTCCAAACTGTAACTTCAAGGCTCCCGAAGTTTTATGAAGTTGCTTCCAGTTGCGCCACAGTATAAATAATACAACAATGGCCAAAATGCATACCATAACAGCAAGCAACAAAAAGCCCTGTTCATATTTGGATCGTACATGGGCTGATTCAAGCTGCTGATCCTTTAAGGCATATTCAATGTAATCAACTCCCGAATTATTGTCTACTTTATCCTGTTCATCACGCAGGTCTATCAGCTGCCGGCTATAGTAAAACGCTTTTACTACATCTTTCCTGGTCGTATAAAACTCATATAATTTTTTGCTGAGCAACGCGGTATAAATCCTGTATTGCTTTTGTTTTGATATGTCAAGCGCCTGCTGATAATATTTTACTGCCTTTGCTGAATCAGTAGCGGCGTATAAATTACCCAGATCAATTAATATATCCAGGCTTAAGAAATTAAGATTTCTATTTAAAGCATCGGTTGCAGCTTGCTGCAACATGGCGACTCCTTTTTCTTTTTGGTTGTTTTTAATATAAATATCGGCGGTTAACTGTTCAATTGCCAATAATATCCGGCTGTCCTTATATTTGGTTGCAATTTTACTAGCTTTGTCAATATAAAACTGCACCGAGTCTTTTGGGGTTTCGCCCGGATAAAGCATCAGGTAATTATACCAAACCAGGGCCATGATTGAATCCTTTTTTAGTTTTTTTCCTGATTCAAGAGCATTCTGAAAGGTACTTACCGCCTTTTGGTCTTTACCAATTTCCTGGTATACCATGGCAATGTTCATAATGGCCTGTACTGAATTTGCTGTATCCTGGATAGTCCTGTAGCGGTTATAAGCATCGTTATAATACCTTAGGGCAAGCTGCAGGTTGCCTTTCATGTCGTACACAATTCCAAGATTATTGGCCGCATCTGCTTTACCTTTGTCGTATTGCAGCCTGCCTGCTATCACGCGGGCTTTTTCTGTATAATAGAAAGAACTATCAACATTATTTTCGTACGAAAGCATTGCCAACCTGTTCAAGGCATCGACATAGTGCAGGCTATCCCTTATAAAAGGCAATTGCTTTTGCAGCTTCCTGATATCCTCAATTTGTCCGTAACAAACAGCGCCCCATAACATCAATAAAGAAAAAATGATGGACGGTTTCTTCATTGTATAAATATTACCTATTATTTTATGGTGTTAAGCAAATAGCAACACCTTTTTATATTGCTAATCTCTCTTTCTAACGAATTAAAGGGATAGGAGGTTGTCGCATTCAGGTAAATTTAATTTGGTTTTGAAATAACTCTTTTACCGGATAACTAAAAACATCATGTCGACTTGTAATATCACCCAAAACCAATCGTTATTTATATACGTTAATTGGATAAACCTATGACATTTACTTATTTATAATGTCATACTTTTATAATTAATGTAAATTAAAATTACCTGCCATGGCGACTATCGAAAGTATTCAAAAAGCATATATTGATTTTGTATTAACTGAAGGCGAGCAACCAAAATCTGTTTATATCTTCGCAAAGAAGAATAAAATGTCCGAAGAAGAATTTTACCGTTTCTTCAGTTCGTTTGATGCTATCGAGGGAAATATATGGACCGCCTTTGTCCTAAAAACCATTGCTGAAATAAAAACGCAGGAAGTTTGGAACCAGTATACAAGCCGTGAAAAAGCTTTATCTTTCTTTTACAGCTTTTTTGAGCTGTTGAAAAGCAGTCGCAGCTTTGTGGTTTACAGCATGAAAAAACAGCCCAAACCATTTAACACCCCGCAAATATTTATTGGGATAAAAGACGTTTTTGAAAACTTTTGTAATGGCCTCATCGTGGAAGGGATTGAATCAAACGAGCTTTCTGACAGGAAATATTTTACCAACCGTTATAAAGATGCCCTCTGGGTACAGCTTGTTTTTATACTGAACTTCTGGATAAATGACAATTCTGCCGGGTTTGAAAAAACAGATGAAGCTATTGAAAAGGGCATCAATGTTACTTTTGATCTTTTCCAACGCTCGCCCATCGACAACCTGTTTGAGTATGGCAAATTTTTAGCCAAAAACGGCGGCATTAAAAGCGGAGTTTGGCAATAAACATTCCGGCAAGCATAAAA
>JAQNCM010000382.1 GCA_029237615.1 Mucilaginibacter sp. | reverse complement strand
CATTATGCTTAACCGCTTTATGATCTCGCTCACATCCGGGCAAAATGCATTATTTAATATCATTTTGCATCCGATACAAATGCTAAATCTGGTGATCATCGCATTTTTGTCTGTTCATAAACATCTCACTAAAACCAATAGCTGGAAAGGAAGACGGATATAGCATCAATCCGTCTTTTTTATCACCTCACCTATAAACAATAATGTTTTTGTTTGCGGAATTATAATATGGAGCTCTCTCATACCATATTCCCTGTCAAATGGCGCTCTTACTTTTATTCCGGTTAGCTTGTCTTTTATGGTATCCCACAGTGCATCTAATTCATCTATTTCTAAATAAAATTCCATTTCGCCAATATCTGTGCCGGCATTTAAGATATGAATGGTGAGGTTGTCCTTGTGAAGAATTACGTAACTATTTTCGTCATATAAAAAATTTTCAAATTCTAATAGGTCTGTAAAAAAAGACGATGTTTCCTTTATATTATAGGAAGGAATCATTGGGCTGAGGTGAAGTGCTTTATACATAACCAGTTATTTATTTGTTTTATATCTCTTGCACGGGCTGGTGCATATTGAATTTAGGGTGATTAAAACCTTCCGCGCAATAAAGTTAAAACATCAATCTTAATTTTTATATCTTTCAACCATAATTCATTTATGCATGGACAACGCGTATTATATTTTAGAAGATGGGGAGCAAAAGGGCCCGTTTACATTTGATGAATTAACTGAAATGGAGCTCGATATCCATACCAGAGTGTTGTCGCCATTAGAAGATACCTGGCACGATGCCTGTGATCTGCCCGAATTTTATCCCTATTTTGAAGCGCAGGGCGTACATTTCCCAACCGAAGATAACCTCGCTTCTTTTTGGTGGCGGCTATTGGCTTTTGTTATTGACTTTATCCTGTTATCGTTTGTGATAAACTATACTATTTTAATGCTGATTTCGAGAGGCGTTTTAGGTAACATACTACAAAAAACCACCATACAGGCATACAGTAAAATGCCTGTCCGGGATATCGTAATATTGGAGGTTACGGTTTATTCAATTTTATTTCTCTATAATTTTATTTGTGAGATATCACCAATGCAAGGCAGTATCGGAAAAAAAATATGCAGGCTCGTAGTGGTTGATGTGGATGGTATGTCTCTTACTTATACCAGCGCGCTGTTACGCAGCTTGGGTAAAGTAATATCGATTTTCTTTTATGGCGCAGGCTTCTTAAGCGTATTTTGGAGCGATCACCGCCAGGCCCTGCATGATTACCTTGCAAAAACCTATGTGGTGAAATTGTGAGGGGTGCGTGTTGAATAATGAGAGTTAATTAACAATTGACTACTGCCCGCTCGCCATTCCAACTCACCGCTCACTAAAACAGCCTGTCTTTCATCACTAATGTTCCGGCAATCATATCATGCAGGCATTGTTGTTGTTTATTAAAAAAGCTGAAAAGGTAACCGATAAACAGTGTAAGTACAGAGCATAATTTAGCCATATTTCTCCCCGTAGCACGGGCGAAACTTATCCTGTAGCCTTGTAAATCGCAAACCTTTATGCCAAGTATTTGCTTTCCGTAAGTTGCCTGTTTGGCAGAGCTTTCCATAAGTATATGATAGAGGAATTTAATTATGGGAATGACAACAAACAGGCTAAGGGCAATTGAAAGGCGTGCCGTTTTATCACTTACAAACAAACTGGCCGCAAATGCAACAATAATACACACACCCGCTACAAAAAACCAATCAAGTGCAGATGCCAGCAGGCGCTGGTCAAAGCTGCCGAAATATTGTGGAATAAGCGCCTGCTCGCCAAAACCTAAAAGTTCGCGTAGTTCCGCAACTTCATGGGCTTCTTTATAATCGTCCATGTTGCTGGCTTTAACAAAATCGCCTGGTTTAATGTTGAGCTTTTTCAATTCGTCAATATTAAATGGCCCCTGGGGTTTTCCGTTTATTACCAGCAGGTAGAGTTGGTTTTGATTGAAGGGTTCCATTTTATTTGAAGGATTGAGATGGTAATACAACCCACACAAATATGCACAGTTTAAAGCTATTTTGATTTAAGAGCTCACTAATATAGACGAATGATTAACCTTTCGGGCGCTGAAATGGTTGCCGAGCCTATACCACAGAACGATTATACATTAATTAAGCAACAGCGCGTACTTTATTAGCTGGATCACTATTGTTTTTTAAATAAATAAAACAAGCCTACGGCAAATTCGTTAATTCCTTTAGGTTATAAAAATTAATCTATAATTAATTAAACGATTTCATTTAAAAAAAAATTAAAACATGAAAAAGCTAATTAGTATGATTGCTTTGGCAGCAATCTCATTTGGAAGCGTCTACGCGCATAGCGTAGTTATTCCGGCAAAGTCTGCAATGCAAACGGATACTGTCAAAAAGAAGAAGATGAAGATGAAAACTAAGAAGGATACGACCAAAAAGAAAGATAGCACAAGGATGATGAAAGAGAAATAAGGTCGGGTTCAAATGAGAGGCTGTCTCATAGGTACGAGAACAGCCTCTTTTTCCTTATTTATTCGATACCTGGTGGAGTCCATTTTCTTTTATGCGATTCTCAGAAGGTCAACGATTCTGAAGGTCAACTTTACTTATAATAGTCTCTTTTAATAGTCTCTCTGTTTTATAAGCTGAGGCTCTCGCCTATTTCAGGTAGTTTTAAATTAATCCCGGCCTTCGCAAATTTTGCTGCCACATCGTTTTTATCTATCTTTATTACCGGAAAAGTGTCATAATGCATCCCAATGACGTTTTTGCAGTTTATAAACTCACATGCTTTTATAGCGTCTTCTGCTCCCATCGTATAGTTATCCCCTATAGGTAAAAAGGCCCAGTCCAGGTTTTCGTCTGCCAGCAGCTTCATATCTAAGGTAAGTGCAGTGTCACCGGCATAGTATATTTTTTTACCTTCAATATAAAGCACAAAACCAGCGGGACTGCCGCCATGAGATCCGTCGGGCATTGAGCTTGAATGCAGTGCATAAACCATTTTCACTCTTCCAAAGTCAAAGTCGTACCCACCGCCAACATTCATACCATGCGTTTGGGTGATTCCTTTATTACCGAGCCATCCGGCGATTTCTGCAATACATATCACGGTGGCGCCACTGTTTTTCTGAATGGTTTCCAAATCGGCAACATGATCGCCATGCCCATGTGAAATAAGGATATAATCAGGTTTTAAACTGTTTATATCGATACTTTTTGCCAGCGGGTTTGGCGATATAAAAGGGTCAAATAAAAGTTTTTTACCGCCTGTTTCCAGTTCAAAAGAGGCATGTCCATAAAAGATGGTTTTCATAGTTTGTGATTTTATTAAATACGTTTGGATTCAAAAATCAATAAAACTTATCAAAGATATTTCACCGGAATGTTAGATTTTAAAATAACCCGCCCAACCCTCCAAACATATCCTTGGTAATGGCTGCCATTTCGCTCTGGCTTACATTATCAGCCTGTTCCATTGCTTTATTTATAGCCGTTACCAATAGCTCTTCTAATTGTTCCTTGTCGGCTTCCTTAAAAAAAGCATCATCAATCACTACTGATTGTACTACTTTATTACCATTTGCGGTAACAGTAATTTTCCCGTTTTCTGCTGTACCTGTAACCGTTACGGCATCCAGTCGTTGTTTTACTTCGCCAGCCTTTTGCTGAGCCTGCATTAATTTATCAAACATGGTTTTATTGTTGAGGTTAGAGACTGGAGGTAGAGATTAGTTCTCATCTTAAGCCTAATCTCTGATCTCCAGCCTCTGATTTACTAAAATCAATCATCACTGGTGTCGCCGTTGCCTTTATAGGCGCTTTTTCTAACCACCGGCATTCCCACAATATTAAACAGATCGTCCAGTTTTAACAAGCTGCCGTTGGAAAGGTTTGATAAAAGTACAATGGTAATATCATCTTTTATATCCCGCAAAAAAATGTGCCTGAAACCATGCCACCAGCCGGTGTGATAGATAACCTGCTTACCCGGCGCTTCAAAAATGCGCCATCCATAACCATAACTAAAGTGGCCGTGCAACATGGGGTTGCGGGCAATATAAGCCGAATCCATCGTAGCCTGTTTCAATAGCCTGCCCGCCCGCAGCGCCCTGTCAAAAAGATACAGGTCACCTACTGTGCTGTAAATTCCCTTGTCGCCAACGGGGCCATCCAGGAAATTCTGAGCAACAGAATAGCGCCATTGTCCCCTGTCGTGACCTACAACGTCAACCGGGATCTTGGAATAAACCGCTTTTGAATAAACAGCGGTATGAGCCATGCCTGCAGGTTTAAAAATGTGTGCCATCATAAAATCAGCATACGACTGGCCCGTTACTTTTTCTATTATCGATCCCAAAACCATAAAATTGGAATTGTTATATAAGAATCTTTTATCAGGTTGATTAAACGGCCTTGGTTTATATTTGGCTATCAATGCCATTTCATCCGCATTTGAGATCCCTTTACGCTGATCCCAATGTTGCGCCCGGTATAGGTCATCCGTAAAATAAACGTAGTTCATCATACCCGAACGATGGGTGAGCAGCAAGCGAATGGTTACCCCATCATAAGGGAAATCGAAAAAAAACTTTTTTACATTGTCGTCAAGTTTTAGTTTTCCCTGTTCCATCAGCATTAAAACAGCCGTTGAAGTCATGGTTTTTGTAACCGAAGCAAGTTCAAATTGTGAATTTATTTTTAAGCTGTCGCGGTGCAGGTAATCGGCCCAGCCAATCGCGTTCTCATAAATTATTTTACCGTGTTTGGCTACCAGCACATTGCCGTTAAAGGCCCGGGTTTTATGCAGCTGCTGCATAAAATTGTCAATCCGTTTATCCGCATTTTTAGGATCATAAGCAAGTAGTGCTTTTGCATCCGGGGGAGCAACAGGAAGTTTGGGGTCATTAGCTGCTTTGTCATTTTGTTTGGACGAACAGGAAGTTAAAAAAAACAGGAAGGCGGCAAATACTAAAACAGTTTTATACACAAATCTCATAAATAAGTAACACAAATTAAACGGGACGAAAATCTGAATTATTACAATAGAGATAAAGTAATGTTTAAAATATTTTTTGTTTTAGTTAAAATAAATTAAAATGATTCTAAAATGCTGCGTAATAGGTAAGGTTTGCAAAGTAATAAAATATAAAATACTGCTCAAGCTGTTTATGCTGTTAAAGCAACAGCGAATCAACATAATGGGCATGCACAATATTTTCGCAGGGTGACCATGAAAAAATGGTGAAGCGACCATCCTGTGATGAAACCAGCGCAATGGCATCGCGCTGGTCAAACACAAACTGTGCTGCGGAGAGGTGCCTTGTGCCTCCGTTTTGGGATGGATGTATGGTGATAGCAGCACTGCCTACCACTGGTTCAGTTACCAGCATTTCCTCAACAGGCAGCCCGTTTGATGATAAGCCTATTTTGGCGCCAAATGCAAGCAATTCCAACTGGTTATTTATAATGGTTGCGCCATCAACGGCAGTAAGGCCGGCAACGCTGTCTACCGTTCGGTTAACTTCTTCTTGCCATAAGCCCATACTGTTTTCGTTAACCACCTGGCTCATCAGTTTTTTTAACTGGTCAAATGCTGGTGTAACAGGATAGGTGATAGGATGGATGATTGAATTGCGCCACGCATCGCTATCAGCCGGTACTACCAGCAACGAGCCGCCGTGCCCGTGAGCCCGCATGGAGGCCGCCAGCTGAACAAGAACATTGACCGAATCGTTCCAGCCTGTTGGTGAATTATAATCAAGCAGAGACGTGAGTACAGCCGGGCAATCAGGCAGGCTTTTGCTATGCTCGTCAATAATCTTTACTTCGTCGCCTTTAAGTACCGCTACGTTAATAAATTTGCCAAAACCATTGATACGGCGGTGCTTAACAACCAGCAGGCCGGGCTCAATAACCTCCAGCACAAAACAACAATCAGGAATCGCCCGGGTGGTTCCCCAAACATACAGCTCACCGTCATCGTCCCATATCCCCAGGTGGATGCCCGAACGCTCAACGGCCGGCGCCAGTTTGGTAAGCACATGGGGTGTTAACAGTATTCTTTCTTCAAATATCAGCGGCTGCCCCGCCAGTAAAGGCGGAAGATAGGCGAGCGATATTTTTGGCGAACGGCCTTCTTCCCTGCGCATACTCGCCCAAAATGCTACATCAATGACGGCCTCAATTACTTTTAAAGGAGGTTCGGGTGCCAGGTCGGTTTCCCCCTGCTGTAATGCGGCGGCCAGCAACCTGGAAAAATGACTTTCTATTGCCGGTGCTGCAAAGCTGGCTGCCTGGTAAGTAGATCTGTAGGGCATTGTACTGATAAATAAATTTATACCGCTAAAATACCGCTATTCTATTTTTAATCCTTCAAATAATACAACTATTACACAGGAATTAAAAATATATAGTGCAAGGTGCCTTGTTGATGACGTAAAAACATGTGCATTTTATTATTCATTTGTCCATTAAGTTGTTATTATAAAAAATAATATTTACAATTGTGTAATACTGACACAATGAAAATGTGTTATAGCCAATTTCCATAACCTAATAATTTTTAAATCATGAAGATAATTTACAAATCGGCGGTGTCCGTTGTTGTGCTGGTGCTGCTCGGTTCTTTTCAGCTACAAATCCAGGCGCAAAGCAAGCCGTTGCCCAAATTCGGAAAAAGCACCTTAAAGCAGGTAATTGACGCCATGACCTTGCAGGAAAAATCAAAACTGGTAGTGGGCATGGGTTTTAAAATGCCGGGGATGCCGGCACCTGTTAAAGGTGAAAAGCCAAAATCGGTGGACATCGGCGGGTTTAAGTTGCCACCTTCAGACCCGGAAGCTTATGAGGTGCCTGAGAAGGTTCCGGGCGCTGCCGGCAGGACGCATGCTATTCCGCGCTTGGGGATTCCATCAATTACAGTATCAGACGGGCCGGCCGGGTTAAGGATCGAACCAAAACGCCCGGATGATCCCAATACTTATTACGCTACCGCTTTCCCTGTAGCTACATTGCTGGCTTCCAGCTGGGATACATCGCTGGTGCGCAAGGTAGGGGTGGCCTTCGGGAACGAAGTACGAGAATACGGGGTGGATATATTATTAGCACCGGCATTAAATATTCATCGTAATCCGCTCGGTGGCCGTAATTTTGAATATTATTCGGAAGATCCGCTGATTGCAGGCAGCATGACCGCCGCCATTGTAAAAGGCATCCAGAGCAACGGGGTAGGGACCTCCATAAAACATTATGCGGCCAATAACCAGGAGACCCAAAGAAACAGCGTTAATGCTATTGTAAGCGAGCGGGCGATGCGGGAAATTTATCTTAAAGGATTTTCAATTGCGGTAAAAGCGTCTCAACCGTGGACGGTGATGTCATCTTACAACAAGTTAAACGGCACTTACACTTCAGAGCGGCATGACCTGTTAACCACTATTTTAAAAGATGAGTGGGGTTTAAAAGGTTTTGTTATGACTGACTGGTTTGGCGGCCATGATGCAGTTGCGCAAATGAATGCGGGTAATGATTTGCTGATGCCGGGTAATCCCGATCAATCAGACGCCATTGTTGCGGCGGTTAAAAATGGCACTTTGAGCATGAAGCAATTGGACGCCAATGTGGAAAGAATATTGAAGGTAATTCTTAAATCTCCAACCTTCAGGGGATATAAATATTCTGACAAGCCTGATTTGGCGGCCCACGCTAAGGTAGCGCGTACGGCGGCATCCGAAGGTATGGTGTTGCTTAAAAATGAAGACGAGGCATTACCTTTGGTAACCGGCAAACGCGTTGCCCTGTTTGGTAATACATCGTATAGCATCATAGCCGGCGGCACGGGTAGCGGCGATGTAAATAAAGCTTACACTATATCTTTACTGCAGGGTTTAAACAATGCAGGATATAAAGTACAGGAAACATTAGCCAAAACTTATACAGATTATATTGCCGATGCCAGGGCAAAGCAGCCTAAACAACGGAATTTCTTTATACCTCAGCCCCAAATTCCCGAAATGAGCGTCAGCGAACTCATAACAAAAGAAGCGGATGGTGCTGATGCGGCTGTGATAACTATCGGCAGAAACGCAGGTGAAGGTGCCGACCGTAAGCTGGAGAATGATTATTATCTGTCAGAAGCAGAAAAAGGGCTGATCACCGGTGTTTCAAGCGCATTCCATGCAAAGGGGAAAAAAGTGATTGTAATATTAAATATCGGCGGTGTAATTGAAGTTGCCAGCTGGCGCGATAATGCAGATGGTATTTTATTGGCCTGGCAACCGGGCCTTGAGGCCGGCAATGCAATTGCCGATGTATTGAGCGGTAAAGTCAATCCGTCCGGCAGGCTGGCCACCACTTTTGCTATGGATTACAAGGATGAGCCATCAGTTAAGAACTTCCCGGGTACGCCTGAGAAAAAACCGGAACAGGTAATTTACCAGGAAGGCATTTATGTAGGTTACCGGTACTTCGATGCGTTTAAAGTTAAACCGGCATACGAGTTTGGTTACGGATTATCCTATACCAAATTTAAATTCAGCGATATAAAAGTAAGCTCACCCGACTTTAATGGCAGTATTTCTGTAAAGGCAACGATTAAAAATACGGGTATAGTGGCCGGTAAAGAAGTGGTACAGCTTTATCTGACGGCACCTGCAAAAAATATCGACAAGCCCGAAGATGAGTTAAAGGCATTTGCTAAAACAAACCTGTTAACGCCGGGACAATCACAATTCATGGTGTTTACACTTCGTGCAAGCGACCTTGCTTCTTTTTATACCAATAAGTCGGCCTGGATTGCCGATGCAGGCGAGTACAAGGTTAAAATAGGATCGTCCTCAAGAAATATTGAAGGCACTGCTTCCTTTAAACTGGCAAAAGCCATTGTTGCCGAAAAGGTGCATCCGGCCCTTCAACCGCAGCAGTCGATAGATGAATTGAAAAGGAAGTAAGCACATTAATAATTAAACTATAAACTGCAAGAACCCTGCGACTATACGTTCCGGGGTTCTTTATTTTGAAAGGCATTGATGAAATATATCATAAATCATGCTTGGTCAGGGTGGTGGATAATCAGAATGTTATCCACGTTATCCACCCATGCGGCCACAATTTGTAACTCGTGGATTGCATTACAAATAATATCTTTTCCAAGCCATTATCAATATTTGTAAAAATAAAACCTTGCCGTATCGCCTTTTTGAGTAGCATTTAAAACTTTAGCTTCTTTTTCGAACTTTTGGATTTCTTCGCTGCTAAATCCTTTATCGACAGCAAACCAATCATGCGTATTTGGTAAAGTTAATGGGATGTTTTTTTTGTACAACTCACTTCCCCAAAATTGAAATGCGGTTGAATCAAATACTGTTTTATTAATTATAAATCCGGTTTTTTGGGCTAAAATGGCCATGCTCTTTAATGTATGCAACACAAAATGCCTTGGGGCATCTAACTGAACCCAGTTTTCTTTATATATCTCCCAGGCTGTTCCTACAACCGGTACGCTCACTATTAGTGTACCACCTGTTTTTAACAACCTGTAACATTCCTTTATTTCACTGATTTGATCATCCACGTGTTCTAAAACATGATTTAATATCAAAAGATCGTATAAATTGCTTTCTAAATCATACAAATCCTTTTTATATACTTTAACGCCATAACCATGATCAACTTCATCAGGAATAAATTTATCGACACCTGATACCTTTTCAAAGCCAAAGTTGAACAGGGAACAAATCAGCGCGCCTTTACCACAGCCAATATCAAGTATCTTAGCATCAGGTTTGGTTTTTGCGGGTCTTAAAAATTCAATTAATTGTCCGTTTGAATTTTTGTATTTTATTTTTATGCGTAAATCATTGATTAATCGCTTTAAATAAGGCAATCTTTTCAAAACGGGTACTTGTTGCGTAAATGAAACGTAATAAGGAGGATAGTATTTTTCAATATTATCGGGTACTTCCAAAATTTGTATTGCATTACAATTTGAACATTCGGCGTAACCAAATTCATCTCTGAAGCCAAACATCATTTCTCTAAAAACAAATGTTGCGGATAAACTTTTATTACAAACTCTGCAATTATATTTCTTCATTTTAGTGGTAAATAAGTTGTTGTTGTAATAATGACCAATCAACATAAATTATATGCTTTTTTTGATAAAGTAAAGGTATCGTAAAAATGAGATAGTCTATCAAAGAGTCCGGGGTAAGGCTAGGCAGACCCATGGGTCCGGGCAAAAGCAAGCTAGATGCTTTTCGCCCGGAGATAGAAGCTTTACTTAATAACGGCTCATCACAGAAGTTCATTGCCAAACGTTACAGGATAACTGAACCAACCCTCTGCAACTGGATGAAAAAAAATGGGATTAAGAAGTATTCAGGCTTATGATATCACTTGATTATAAAATAAGGTAATGATTGGGAACTGACCTTTTTTTAATATAAGATAAGCTCATGGATCAGGGTAAATTGTTATTTAACTTTCTTTTTCTCCTCATTCAATAACTTATCCAATTTTTCTTTCGTTTCTGGAATTGCTTGCAGCGTTAACGCCTTTTTAAAGGCTTCTATCGCTTTGGTTGCATTACAGGTCGCCAAATACAGGTCGCCAATTGAATCATAACAATTACCACTAGAAGGGTTGTTGGCGATATTGAGCTTAAATAGATATTCTGCCTTCTTATATTGTTTTGTACCTAACATCTGGTATCCCAAGTTATTAACCTGAGTTTCACCTGGCTTAATCAGGTAACCCATATTTTCCGAGACCTTTTTGTAATGCGCAATCACTACTGAATCTATCTTAAAGTTTGGATTTTTCATTTCGCTGTCATATATCTTTAGCTTGTAAAAAGCAAAGACAAACCGAAGCGCGTCGTATTCTCCAATTAATCTTACTGATGGATGGTCGTCGTCTTTATAGAACTTATCGCTATAGCGCAATTGATTCTTTTTGTTGTTATTGAGAAGTTTAATAAATTCCAGATTACTGCGAATAAGTGCAGTAGACCCGCTGGTATCTTTCTGTACACTTGAGGTATCCACTCCTCTTTCCATACGATTGGCCATCGCCATAAATAATGTTTTTCCGTTGTAATTGCGAGTAGGTAATATCGTATTCGCTTCTTCCACAGACTTCTTGTTGTTCCACCACAATGACGCTTCGAGAGAAACATAAGCGTTAAATAAATTCGGATGATGAAGTAAAGTGTTGATGACCGTTAAGCCTCCTAAGGAATGACCGATCAATGTTTTGTACGTTGTGGTTGGATAGTTCGTATCAATATAAGGTATCAGTTCTTTTTCGACAAAAGACATAAATTTATCACCATTTCCAACAACATTAGGCAATTCTTTATCC
>JAQNCM010000647.1 GCA_029237615.1 Mucilaginibacter sp. | reverse complement strand
AGCGACGGCGTACCTCGTCATCCGGCGTCGATACTCCATTGCCAGGTCCTAGGCGGCAGCTGACCTCGCACTAATGCTGTGCTGTGGACCAGAGCAAGTACCGCAAGCAAGGTGTGATGACCGGCCGCTTACGGTGTTGCTCCAATGTTCGCAAGAGAGGATCGCCCTTGATCCAGTACAGAGTTGAATCCTTCTCTTTGTAGGCTCGCTCGAGCCACTCAAGCGCCCGATCCTTGTGGCCGAGGAACGCATTTGCCTCGACTATCGACATCGGCCACAGCTCGCGGGAGCCCGGCTTGTCCCCGTCGCGGTTCTTTGCCGTAATGACCAGTAGCGATGTAACGTGAGAGCTCTGAGCCGCGGGGTACTTCCTCTTAAGCGGGCGGCGCCTTGGGTGCCGTGTTGCCTTCGGTCGGTACAGCGTGGTGCTGGCGAACCCACAGGTACATGCCAGGATGCGAAGCAAGGCGCTTTGGCAATTCGTCAAGGAACTGTTGTGACACAGGAATCTCCGCCAGCGCACCTGACCCGCATTCGGGACAGCCGGTATTACTGGTGGCTGCCCCCACACGGCAACATCGCTCGCACATAACAGTAGCCGGGGAAGTTGCAAGCAGCTTCTTGTACTGATCAACAACCATCGCTATTCGTTTGTTCATGAGCGCATGCCTCTGCTCTCGCCATCGGCCCTGCTGCTGCTCTTCACTCTCAGGGCGCGTCTGCGGCTGACACACAGCGTAACGAGCGTCAGGGGGTCGCGCGACCGCACCGATCGGCCGTAGGTATTGCGCGTGTACTAAGGCATTCAGGAATTTGCGAATAGCGCCAATCAAGGACGGAACCGGCGCAAGCTCCTCAACGCTGAAGAACCACGCAGACCCGGCCTGGTAGCGTCGAGCCCTCGGCACTGCAAGAGTCCGATCAATCTGCGAAGCATCCCACAGCCGGCGCACACGATTGTCGACGGTGAACCTCTCTTCGACCCAATCAGCGCAGGTATCAAGTGAGATCTGATGTCCGATGCGCCGACCCCAGATAAACTCCTCGAAAAGGCAAGCTTGCCACCATCTCGGGTGCGCGTTTACAGCCCAAGCGTCGGGGTGCCAATCGTCGAAGGCCTCCGGTGCCGCTCCGGATGGGAACATTCGCTCAAGCAGTGCATCGGTTTTGGCGCCATCGCGGGCGAGCCAGGAATAAATTCTCGCAGCGCCCGCATGCTGCTTCGCTCCTGCAAGGAGGTCAGCAATGTCGTCCTCGAACGGCGCACGAAGGCGCTTGCGCGTGGCCTCCCGAGCATCAGCTTTACGCTTGCTGCGGCGTACCGCGGCCTGTTCTCGATGCGTGATCCGCTTCTGTGCGCGGCGGTTCGCTTCCGCCAGCGCCGCATCCCGCGCTAACAGCTTTTCCTTAAACAAATTGTCTGCGCGCGGATGATAAACCCAACGCCGGTTGCTCTGATCAAACAGCACCAGGTGAACCAATCGCGCTTCCTCCAGGTCCGATTGCTCGAGGTCACGCAGATCTATCTCGATCATGGGTAAATGGTTTTCGCGAGCGATTGCCGTCTTACTGGCATCCACCGCATGTGCGACGTGCACCTCCACCATGAGTTGCCGTGTTTCGCCCCGGAACTCAGTCAGGAGCGCATCGGGCCGAAGCCTCTGAAAGGGTACTTCGAGCTGCACACGATCAAAGGCCCAACGGCGCGGAGAGATATCCAGCTCTACGGCGTGGGCGCGCCCCTCGTAGTCGTAACGGCAGTCTCGCAGGTGCCACCTCGGGAGTAGGATTTCACGAGCGTCGGCGAGAATCTGCTTTGCCATTCGGTGGATCGCTGTCTCGTAGGCGCCAGTGCAATCGGTCACGACCGCGTGCGCAAAGTAGGGCCGAGTCTTGCGTCCCTCAAATTGTCGGTTTCGCGCCTCTAGTGCGGTACGGCACTGCGGACAGATGCACGCACAAGCAAGTCCACTGGCAACCTGTTCGGGACGATAGAGGCGGCCATTGCGTTCCCCAAAGGGGACGCGTAAATCAGGGCCTCGCGGCCTCAAGCGGCAACCCTCGAAACCAGGCTCCATGGAGAAGGGTATACCTCTTTTTTGGCTGTATGGACAATTGAGGGCTGTCGTCGGTTGGCGTGCTCACCGTGCGCGCAAGCGTGTCCCGTCGCTCAAGGCCTCTCGCACGTAGGGAACGATGGCCTTGATGTCCCTCTTGAATGCATCAATGAGCGGTCCGCCTTCCCCGTATGCTGGATTCTCTACGGGCCAGGAGCTCGGATGGCACACCCCGAACCAGGGCACTCGCCGTCTTCCTTGTGGCGTGTCGATGTTGAACCAGCCGCACTGTGCACTATCTGGGATGTAGGCGGGAGCTTCCGCGTCCAATTCGTGCATCTTGCAGCGAACATCCTGTCCGCAAGCGATGATAGCCTTGGGGCAGTTGGCTTCGAGCGCCTGACGGAGCCACGGCGCGCCTAGCTCCAGTAACTGCTCCTTGAGGGCATTATTCACCCTGCCCCACTCGGCGAATTTCCACGGCACGATGTCGAGAAGACGTGCCGCGCGTCCGAGGGGTGCCTGGTTCTGTGCTTCAGTGAAGTTCTCGAAAAACTGCAGGGTCGATCTCTCCAGCGCGCCCCACGTTTTCTGTGAGCGGCCGATGATTTTCGTCACATCCCGGACAACCCGTCGTTCCCAGACTGTGGGTGGGTTGCGGCCTCGTCTCGGCACGTACCGTCGGCCATAGCGCATGGGGAAGTCCCCGGTCTCAGGCGCGAAGCGC
>JAQNCM010000368.1 GCA_029237615.1 Mucilaginibacter sp. | reverse complement strand
GTGATTTAAGCGAAGAATATCCGCTTCTTCCTGTAATTTTTTCTTTTCAGTAATATCTATAATAATTCCGGCAAGACGTGTGATCGTTGTATGCGGATCTATTATATGGCCTCTTACTGCAATATGTCTTAATCCGTTATGCTCTAAAATTACCCGGAACTCGGTATCAAGGTCCTTTCGGTCTTTTACCGACTTTATAAGTGTATTTCTAAAGTTTTCCCTGTCTTCGGGGTGGATGAGCTTAAAAAAAGTTTCGTATCTACCATCAAACTCCCAGGGTTTAAACCCGTAGATAGCATAGCTGTTTTCGTCTAAAAAAATATGTTGATTCTTCAAATCGATTTCCCATGTCCCGGTAGCAGTTGCTTCAAGGATCATTTTTAAACGCTCATTGTTTTCCTGTAAATGCTGTTCTGCCTGCCTGCGTGTTGTAATATCGATAACGGCTATATAAAACTGTATTTCGCCGGTTACTTGGTTCAGTATTCCGTTGCCTTCTAATTGTACGTAATAAATTTTGCGGGTTACCGAGATTAATTTTAACTGACAAGTATGTTTAATGTTGAAATTGCGCGTTTTACGGATAAAGCCATAAAAGATATCGGTTTCTCCCCGTACTAAATAATCCTGGAAACGTTTACCAAGAATATCTGTTTTTTGCATTTCGAGCATGTTTATGCCCGTTTGGTTAACATCTTCGATAACACCGAAATTATTCAATATAAAATAACCGATAGGAGCAAGGTCATAAAGACTGGAAAATTTAGTCCTCTCAATTTCCAGGTAATCATGAGATTTTTTCAGTTCCTCATTTTGCATTTCCAGCTCGATCTGGAAAACCTGCAGCTCGTGCAGTAGCTCTTTAATTTCCATGTTACCGTAACGGCTTTCGGCCCCCTGGTACTTCCCATTAATAATGGACTCCGCTTGTTTTCTGAACGAGAGGAGCTGTTCATTATTTTGAAATGATATTTTACCCCTCCCCATTAGCCGTCCTTTCGTTTAAAGTGATTAAAATGATAAAGGCCCTGCCAGTTTCCTGGTCAATGGAAGGATGGCTTTTTATAAATATTTTTTTTATCCCTATAACCGGAAAATTATGCTGTAATGTAAGTGAATGGCTCTGTAACATACTTTTTTCTAACAAAACATCCAGCTTGTTTGTCTGCCATTTATTGTGCGCCAATTCCAGGAACGGTTGCCCCGAAAGTTCATATCTCATCAATTTAAAATAATCCAGGAAGGCTTTGTTAGCGCTTTGTATCACCAGGTCTTCATCAAGCAAAAGCGCGGGCTCTTTTAATAGCTCCAATGATTCCTCGGCATATTTTTGCAGCACCAGCAGCTTGTTTTCCATTGCTTTAACCGGTGTTATTTTATTAAAAGTTAATACTGCCCCATTTATAAAATTGTCAAGTGTTCGGTAGGGCATTATCCGGAGGTTATACCATTCATCTTTCCGGGTTTTTATCTCCAGCTCCTTTCCCTTCAAACTTTCTATCACATCCATAATGTCGTTTTCAACCGCGGGATAATCAAAGTTTGAAACTACATGCGTGATAGAGCGGCCGATGTCGCCGTGAATGACATTGAAAAGCTTTCTAACTTGTGGCGTAAACCGCAAAATATTTAATGAATTATCGAGAAAGATAGTGGCGGTTTCAGTGCTGTCCAGTAGGTTTTTCATGTCATTATTTAGCTGGGTAAGCTCTTCGCCCTTTACCTGGTACTGCATGTTAATAGTCATCAGCTCTTCATTAAGAGACTGCATTTCCTCCTTGGTGGTCAGTGATTCTTCGTTGGTGCTTTGCAGTTCTTCATTGGTGCTTTGTAACTCCTCATTGGTTGATTTTAATTCCTCTAGCGAGGTTTCCATTTGTTCAATGGTTGAGTGCAATTGTTGCTTTGTATAGATCAGCTCTTTTTCAAGCTCCTCCACCATACCCTCAGTAGCCGGTAAATTAACTTTGGGTGATTTGCGGCTGGCTTTTTTCAATAACCCTCTGTCTTCAAAAACAATTAACGCAAGCCCCTGTAAAGGAATTTCTTCCAGGTAAGTAGCTTTAAAATTGACTATTCTTATTTTTCCCTCTTCTTTTAGTTTGATGTTTGAAATTTCAACCGGGTTTTTATTTATAAATACCTGGTGTATGGCATTGCCAACCAGGTACTTTAGCTCTTCGCGTGCCATACGGTGAATATTCATCACCGCCTCTCCCGAAATGACCTCCAAAAATTTCCCGGTTTTGCCATTGATATATAATATATCGCCTTTTTCGTCAATCAAAACGGACGCAGGCGTAAATTGCTCCAGCAAAATCTTACTGAATGTTTCAAATAAAGCTGTCTTAGTACCCTGCTTTGCCGGCAGGTCAATTTTAGTATTTTTCAACCCGTGGCTGGAAATGTTGAAAGGGAAATCAATCATTTTACCAACTGCCGAAATGCCGGGTTTGCGTTCAAAAATTTTCCATTTTCCATCCAGCGTATTAAAAAAATCAGCAAAGGAACCTATCGTTTCCGAGGGACCCATAAACAATATACCATGCAGGCCAAGGGAGTAATGAAAAACAGGTAATATCTTTTTTTGCAGCTCTGTAGTAAGATAAATCATTACGTTACGGCAGCATAAAAGATCAAGCCGTGTAAATGGCGCATCTTTGATCAGGTTGTGCTGGGCAAAAACAATAATTTCCCTCAATTCTTTTTTTACTGAGAAGCTATTGTTTCTTTTTACAAAAAAACGTTCCAGTCTTTCCGGTGATACATCGGCTACGATATTGTCGTAATAAACACCCATCCTGGCATGATCTATTGCGGCACTGTCCAGGTCCGTTGCAAAAATTTGTGCTTTTGGCAGCCGTTTTAATTTTAAAGTATCCAGGTACTCAATCACCAATATTGCAATAGAATAGGCTTCTTCACCTGTTGAGCATCCTGCTACCCATATCCTTATTGGTTCTTCCTCATTTTTTTGACTCAATAAAATATTAAGCTTCTCCTTAAGGGATTCAAACGCTGCCTGATCCCTGAAAAATTTGGTAACACCAATCAGTAATTCATTAAACAATACATCAATTTCGTGGGGGTTCTCCCGCAGAAAATTTACGTAATTAATGTAATCAGGTAACTGGTTGTAGGCAATACGGCGGTCAATGCGGCGGGTGATGGTGTTTTTTTTATACAGGGTAAAATCATGACCGGTATGTGAACGCAGCAGCATTAGTATTTTTTGAATTGCATTGGAGTTTTTACTTTCTATAATAGCCTGTTCCCGGTTATCATCGGTTAATAGAGGATGGTTAAGGTATTTTATCATTTTAGCAGGCATTTCTTCGGGAGTCAATACATAATCAACCATTCCCGAATTAATAGCACTTTTGGGCATGTTGTTGTATTCGGCATCGTCCGGTTCCTGGGCCATTGCCATTCCCAGTTTTTCCTTTATCATCTTTACCCCGGTTTCGCCATCAGTGCCCATGCCTGAGAGAATAATAGCCACTGCATTATTCCACTGGTCTTCTGCTAAACTTTGCAAAAAGTAATCAATTGGCATTTGATGCCCGTTAAATTTTGTAAGATTAAACAACAGGAGCTTGCCGTTGTGAATACCCATATCCCTGTTGGGCGGTATCACATATGCATGATTCTGTTCAATTTCCATATTATCTTCGGCCTGCAACACGGGCATGGCAGTATATTTTTGAAGTAGTTCAGCAACACTTACCGAATGATTGGGATCCAGGTGCATCACAATTACCAAAGCCATACCGCTATCTAACGGCATATGCATAAAAAAACGTTCGAGGGCTTTGAATGATCCCGCTGATCCGCCAATACCTATAATCGGGAAAGATTTATCTTTTAATTTCTTTGAACCTGTAATGGAGCCCGCCTCGCCGGCTACATCTTTCTGTTCATGTACAATTTTATCTATTGAAGAATTGGCGTGTTTTTTCATCAGTAATTATCTTAGACAATATCTATCTACAAATATAGACTGTCAACTTAGCAAACAATAGTTCGTCTAAATAATAAATGGCATCACTGAATTTAAAATCATTTATTTAGTAAGCCACACTCATCTTTAAAATACGTATAAAAAATTATAGCTGACCCTTTCTTTTGCAAGTTACGGCCAGCTAATAATCCAATCAGGGGGTCGGGCGATACTGTTAATTCTTAACCATTAACAATATCAAAAATAAGGGTGTAAGTTAACCGTCAAACAAGTATAAATACCCGAAATTTTAGTGTTAAATACCTGTTTTTAAACAGTATAGTTGAAATTGGAAGGGAGGGAGACAGATCGCAAAAATAAGCGTGAACTCATGATGTATCGCCCGACTAAAGCTCCACAAACAATGAAAGTCCACGCTTCGCCAGAAAAAATAAGTATCATCACATAAAAACAGCTTCGGCTTTCTGGATAGTCAAAGGTAGGGGTTTCTTAATAATTAATTAAGGATATTTTTATTTAAACTGGTACGCAGAGATAAGATTTTCCAAATGCCGAACTTTTGACAAATGTTTCCGTGATTTAGACCTATGTAGTGGGCTCTTATTTAAGATATTTGTTAACTATAAACCATACAGTTATTTAACTGGTCATATTTATCTTATTTAATAATTTAGGTGTTTTATTGCAGACAACACCAGCTGCATATTAACGGACTTAACAAACTCACATAATGATATTGAAAAAAATGCCGGTACGGTTTTTAATTATAATGGTAGGTATATCATTATTAAGTACAGTTGTAAAAGCCCAGGCTGATAAAATAGAGGGCTTGTGGTATAATGATGTTAAAAGCGGTAAAATACTTATTACCAGGGGCCAGGATGGGAAATTTTACGGTAAGGTTGTTTGGCTAAAGGAACCATTGAAAAATGGCAAACCTAAGGTAGATGAATTGAACGAGGATCCCGCGCTGCGCAGCCGTCCAAGACTGGGCCTGCAGGTTTTATCAAACTTTGAAAAAGACGGAGATAATAAGTATACCGGCGGAACCATTTATGATCCGCTTAACGGTAAGACTTATAGCTGCAAAATTACCTATAAAGGCAACACATTGGATATACGCGGGTATATAGGCATCCCGCTTTTCGGCCGTACCACAACGTGGTCTCGTGCGGAATAAAAATCAGACGCCGCATTTACTAAGTATATATGAATTACAAACGAATTATAAAAAGGGTTGCCGTTTTAGGGTCGGGAGTTATGGGCAGCAGGATAGCCTGCCATTTTGCCAATATCGGCGTACAGGTATTACTGCTTGATATTGTACCGAAAGATGCACCGGCTGATCCCAAATCAAGAAATAAAATCGTTAATGACGCACTTGATTTTGCTTTAAAATCAAGTCCTTCGCCTGTCTACTTGAAATCTTTCGCCAAAAGGATCACCACGGGCAATTTCGAGGATGACATGCCAAAAATTGCCGAATGTGATTGGGTGATAGAAGTGGTGGTTGAGCGTTTGGACATTAAACAAAAGGTGTTTGAAAACGTAGAGAAGTTCCGTAAGGCAGGAACGCTTATAACGTCGAACACATCAGGTATTCCTATTCATTTAATGACCGAAGGCCGGAGCGAAGATTTTAAGAAATATTTTTGCGGCAGCCACTTCTTTAATCCTCCAAGATATTTAAAACTGCTGGAAATAATTCCTACCGGGGACACATTACCGGAAGTGGTGGATTTTTTATTGGAGTACGGAGAGAAGTTTTTAGGAAAAACGACAGTTTTAGCGAAAGATACGCCCGCATTTATTGGTAACCGCATCGGAGTTTTCAGCATCATGAGCGTATTGCATTATGTCGACAAAACAGGCATAACGGTTGAGGAAATCGACAAACTCACCGGACCTGTTATCGGTCATCCAAAATCAGCAACCTTCCGTACCAATGATGTAGTGGGATTGGATACGATGGTGCATGTTGCAAATGGCCTTAGCCAGAATGCGCCCAACGATGAAGCGAAAGAACTGTTTCAAATTCCGGATTTTGTAAACCAAATGGTAAAAAACAACTGGCTTGGCAGCAAAACCGGCCAGGGATTTTATAAAAAGGAAAAAAAGGACGGCGTAAACCAGTTTTATGCGCTCGATTTGAAAACGCTGGAATATAAGCCATCCCAAAAAGTAAAATTCCCCTCGTTGGAGACCACCAAAACGGTTGACAATTTAAAGGACAGGCTGAAAATATTAATAGCTGCCAAAGACAAAGCAGGTGATTTTTACCGTGCAACGTTTTACCAGCTTTTTGCTTATGCAAGTAACCGCATTCCCGAAATTTCGGATGAGTTGTATAAAATCGACGCCGCTACCAATGCCGGCTTCGGCTGGGAAATGGGTCCTTTTGAAAAATGGGATGCGCTCGGCGTTGAAAATACCGTTAAAGAGATGGAAACTGCGGGCTATAAACCGGCACAATGGGTTTATGATATGCTGGCAAGCGGAGCCGCAAGCTTTTATAAAATAGAAAATGGCAAGCGCTTGTATTATGACATCAGCTCAAAAACATATAAAGTAATTCCGGGTACAGAAGCGTTTATATTATTGGATAATATCCGCGCTTCACATACCGTATGGAAAAATAGCGGCACTACCATTACCGATATGGGCGACGGCATACTCAACCTGGAGTTCCACACAAAAATGAACACAATAGGCAGTGAGGTGATAGAGGGTATTAATAAAGCTATCACGCTTGCTGAGCAGAGTTATAAAGGGTTGGTGATCTCGAACGAGGGTGCAAATTTCAGTGCCGGCGCCAATGTAGGTATGATATTTATGATGGCCGTGGAGCAGGAATATGACGAGCTCAATATGGTAATAAAGGCATTTCAGCAAACCATGATGCGTATCAGGTATTCATCTATCCCGGTGGTGGTTGCCCCGCACCAGATGGCCCTGGGCGGAGGCTGTGAAATATGCCTGCATGCTGATAAAGTAGTTTCCCATGCCGAATTATATATGGGACTGGTGGAATTTGGCGTTGGGCTAATTCCCGGTGGCGGCGGTACAAAAGAGTTTGCACTGCGACTTTCGGACGAATTACAGGAAGGTGATATAGAACTGAATAATTTCCGTGACCGTTTTTTAACCATTGGCCAGGCTAAGGTTTCAA
>JAQNCM010000323.1 GCA_029237615.1 Mucilaginibacter sp. | reverse complement strand
GGTAAGCAATATTAAAGTGGCAGATAATGTGTTAACCAACAATGGCTTTGGGCTGACAGTTAACGGGTTGTCAGTTGCAAACGGGGCACAAATATCAAGCGGACGCGCTGCCATTTTTATTGGTTGTGAAAGGCAGGGCCAGTCTTATACAACGAGTAATATGCGATCAGCTTCCATTACGGTGCAGGGGAACAAAGTGTTAAATAGCGCGGTTAACGGCATTACACTTTATAATATTGACGGCATTACATTGAACAATAATACATTCATTAACTGTCATTCAAATACAACCAATGCGCCGGAATATACCGGAAACATTGTTGAGGTACAAAACTGCACCGGCATAAATATTTTTAATAATGTGGTGACAGACACCCGGCCAATAGTTTTGCACGACAGGGCTTATTCGATTGAAAACAGTACAGGGAAATTCATAAAAGGTACTGCAACGGGGTTTAGGGTGGAGGTAGTACAGCAAAAGAATTCAAGGTTGCTTAACTGATTACCGTTTAGTTTTTCAGCTTAACCAGTCTGTCTCCATCTAAAATCGGTATCGCGGTTGTCAAATCTACCTGAAGGCAAAATTCAATATCCTTTTCAATGCCCAATTTTTTAAGACGTTCGGCGTGCGAAGTTTTTTTGAGATATTGATTGATATCCGTTTTACCGGCTTCGTACAGATCGTTTGCGGCAATGGCTGCATCATCCAGCCTGAAATCAAAATCTTTTAGCTGGTGAACAACCGCTCCTGCAAAAAGGGTGTCCTCCAGGTTAAAATTGTTTTTCCAACCTGCACAAACCAGCAAAATATCCTCCTGCTGGACTTTTAGCCAGTTGCAAAGTGCAGTAAGGTTTAAAAAGGAGCCGATCACAATTTTTTTTGCTTTGCGCGAGAGATGAAGGGCCTGCGTTCCGTTTGTGGTGGTTAATACGATGGTTTTGCCCCCAACTTTTTCGGTGGTATAGGAAAAAGGAGAATTGCCAAAATCAAAGCCTTCCACCACTTTTCCGTCTCGCTCTGCGGCCAGCAGGTAATGAGTTTGCGTATCGCGGTAGGCAATACATTCATTTATCTCAGCAACAGGTATAATGGCTTCCGCGCTGTTTTCAATCCCGTAGCAAATAGATGAAGTGGCCCTGAAAATATCAATGATTACTACGATATGGCTTTCCACATCATAAAGCGGAATTAGTAATGGCGAAAGGCAAACGTTTAGTGCTTTGGTCATAGAGTCATTAGTCATTATTTCTAATGGTTATTTTATCATTGGTGTTATAAAGCTAAGTAATGACTTAATGACCAATAATAAAATGAATTATTTGTTAAATGGCGGTTTAACAATCTTTGCCTTTATATTATTATCCCTTATGCTGATAAATATCTCGGTGCCTTCTTTGGCAAATTCGGTTTTAACATAACCCATTCCAATCGCTTTTTGTAACGATGGCGATTGCGTGCCAGAGGTAACCTTACCAATTGTGTTACCGTCTGAATCCACAATAGGATAATCATGACGGGGAATACCACGGTCTATCATTTCAAAACCAACCAACTTGCGTTTTACACCCTCCTGCTTCTGTTGCTCCAGGGCCGCTGAATTAGTAAATTCTTTGCTGAACTTTGTTACCCATCCTAAACCGGCTTCCAGTGGCGACGTGGTATCATCAATGTCATTTCCGTAAAGGCAAAACCCCATTTCAAGGCGTAAGGTATCCCTTGCACCCAAACCGATCGGTTTTATGCCGAAAGGTGCACCGGCTTCAAAAATGGCAGTCCAGATGGCTGCTGCATTTTGGTTTTCAAAATAGATCTCAAAACCGCCTGCTCCGGTATAACCGGTTGCTGAGACCAGCACATTGTCTACTCCCGCAAATTTCCCTTTTTTAAAGGTATAGTATTCCATGGATGCCAGGTCGATATCGGTTAGGCTTTGCAGTGCTTCTGCCGCTTTAGGGCCTTGTATGGCAAGCAGGGAGGTCCGGTCGGAAATATTTTTCATTTCAACACCCATGGTATTGAAGGCGGAGATCCAATCCCAATCCTTTTCGATGTTGGATGCATTAACAACCAGCATGTAGGTTTTTTCGTCAATACGGTAAACCAGCAGATCATCCACTATGCCGCCATCTTTATTGGGCAGGCATGAGTATTGAACTTTTCCGTCATATAATTTAGATGCATCATTGCTGGTAACCTTTTGGATCAGATCAAGTGTATGTTCGCCCTTTAAAATAAATTCGCCCATGTGGCTCACATCAAAAACACCCACCCCATTGCGAACGGTTTCGTGCTCGGCGTTAATGCCTGCATATTGAACAGGCATATTGTATCCGGCAAAGGGAACCATTTTGGCACCTTCTTTTATATGTATATCAGTTAAAGCGGTATTCTTCATGTCAGTTACTAAGCCGCAAAAATAATACGATTTACCGATTTATCAGATTTTTTATTGGTTGACCCTGATATACGTTCAGAAAATTAACATTGCCGCTAATATTTCCTCCCAGGGGAGGAGCGCGATTGGTGGTGCAATGGCAGGGAGGGGTTTCGCCATTTATTTATACAAGCTGATAAATCGCAGTTGCAGCATAGTTCGTTAAACCACCTTTCCCAGGAAAGGAATCGCACGTAACCCTGCTTTTGAACTCATTTAGAAAGGTGCTGTCATTTCTTCTATTATAGCCGGCACATTAAAATTGCTGTACCTGATCCACGTTGGGGTAATTTTAAAATGGACAATGTCCGGCCAGCTTACCGAACGTTCGCGACCATCCGGGTATGTTTCAAAGTATATCTCTTTAAAACGATCTTCATCCTTGCCACTCAATTCTGTTGCAATTCCCTCGTATTGCACGGTAGTTTCGTTATCCCAGCCAATAACCATCGCTACCAACGGGTTTTGCAGGAGATTAAAATATTTGCGTGATGTTTTAACTGTGTCGAACACAATTTCAAGATCATTTGAAACAGCAATGCCAATCAATGCCGCTTGCGGTTTGTTTTCTTTTGATGAGGTGGACAAAACAGCAATGTCATTTTGCCTTATGAAATTGCATAAAAATTCTTTAGTCATAATAAACCTATTGAATCCTAATTTACATTTAAACATTCAATGAATAATGACCAATAACCAAAGAACTATTTCAGATGTTAACAATTATTTAACACAAAACATTTCCACTTACTGTAAATTCTATTTACGTTTGAATTTTTTGTTGATGTAGCTTCTAATAATTTTTTTATCAGAAGTATGCTACGTGTCGACAGTTCAAAGCCTTGCCAGATAATTTATGCCATAGCCCGGCACGAATACTTGTCGTATGTGATTGAACCTCATATAGTTCAGCTAAATCCAAACGGCGAATTTTCATTAACCCACCAACGTTTATTTTCTAATACTGCCAAAGAGTTTGCAAGTTGTATTGATGATATCGACATAAAGCTTGTTAAAATACTGGAAGAAATTGAGCAGGGCAACCTGATTAAAAGATATTACAAAAAGCCCATCCGCCCGTTTGAGTTTTTTACCAAAATTTTTAACGAACAGCTTTTTGATACCATCAGGCCAAAAATGGAGAAGCGCATGGCCGAAGCATTAGCCCTGCTGGCAAATAAGCAGCTTTACCAGATGAGCAAAGAAGGTTATCCGGCCGAGCGTAAACTGCAAATTGCTACCGAACCTGCCACCGTATTATTTCATTTCAGGCGCAATGAAGAAGAGATCAGGTATTTTCCAACGATCAAATACCAGGGTATGCGCATTGAATTTATGTTTAAAAATGCCGAGATCATCTGCAATCACCCGGCCTGGATGCTGCTTGATGATACCCTGTATCATTTTGAAAAAGAAATTGAAGGTAAAAAGCTGGTGCCGTTTTTGAATAAGCGGTTCATAGCAATCCCGCGTTCATCTGAACAATCCTATTTCGAAAAATTTGTAGCTCCGCTCATTGAAAAGCACCATGTTTATGCGGAAGGATTTACCATCAATACTGAAAAATACGAAGCAACACCTGTATTAAAGCCTATTTATATTGAGGGTGGTACTTCCCAGTTGCAGCTTTATTTTAAATATGCGGGCTATACTTTTACCTACGGCGATGAAAGGCATATTTCTGTGCGCATGGAACGCGATGGCGATAATTATACGTTTCATCGCATTAAACGGTCAGTAACCTGGGAAAAGAACAAATTCCAGCAGTTGGAAGCAATGGGCTTAAAAACCGCATCGTCCTTATTTAAAAATCTCGAGGTAGATGGGATTGACGAAGAAGCAGACCACTCGTTTTCCATATTTGAATGGATAAACCAGCATTATGATGCGCTTGTTGCTGATGGGTTTGAAATTGAACAGCCTGCCAATGAAGGACAAAAGCGGTATGTATTTGGCAGCACTAAAATAGACCTCGAGATAAAAGAAAACAATGATTGGTTCGATATAAATGCCATCGTATATTTTGGCTCTTACCGCATTCCTTTTATCCAGCTAAAAAATCATATTCTTAACCATAAAAAAGAATTTATACTCCCATCCGGAGAGATTGCGGTGATACCCGAAAAGTGGTTTTCGCAATATGGCAACCTGCTGCATTTTACCGAAGGTGGCAATGAGCTTAAACTGCGAAGACATCATTTGGGATTGGTAAGTAGCCTGGCAGAAGGGGAAATGGCCCATGTTACCATGAACCGCAAGCTGCAAAAGTTAACTGATTTTGAGGAGCTGGAAGAAGTTGCAATGCCGCAAAATTTTGCAGGTAATTTACGTCCCTATCAGCATGCCGGATATAACTGGTTTCATTTTTTAAAAGACTACAATTTTGGCGGCTGTCTTGCAGACGATATGGGTTTGGGTAAAACCATACAAAGCCTGGCACTGCTGCAAAAAAACAAAGAAGACATGGAGGCTGCGGGAAGCAAAAGCACATCGCTTGTTATTATGCCCACATCGCTCATATACAACTGGCTTAATGAGGCTAAAAAGTTTGCGCCGCAATTACGCCTGATGGTACATACCGGTACCATGCGTTACAAATCGGCAGAGGTATTTGCCAATTACGACCTGGTGATCACTACTTACGGCATTACCCGGATAGATATTGAGCTGCTTAAAGCGTATTATTTTGACTATGTGATACTGGACGAAAGTCAGAATATTAAAAATCCTTCTTCCAAATCATTTTTAGCAGTGAGGCAATTGAAATCGCGCCATAAATTGATATTGAGCGGTACGCCTGTGGAAAATTCGGTTAATGACCTTTGGACACAAATGTCGTTCATTAACCCGGGTTTGTTGGGTGCGCAGCAGTTTTTTCAGAATGAATTTGTTACGCCTATTGAAAAGAAAAAAGATGAGGATAAAGCCCGCAAGTTGCAAGCTCTTATTAAACCGTTTGTTTTAAGACGTACCAAAGAACAAGTGGCAACCGAACTTCCGCCAAAAACAGAGAACTTGTTTTATTGCCAGATGAGCGAAGAGCAGGCCACCGTTTATGAAAAGGTAAAATCCGAATACCGGAATGAGCTGTTGAAAAGCCTGGAGGACGGCACCTTTGCCAAAACACAGATACAGGTTTTGCAGGGATTGATAAAACTAAGACAGATCGCGAATCACCCCATCATGATAGACAAGGACTACGAAGGGGATTCGGGTAAGTTTGAGAACGTGGTGCACACCCTTGCCAACGTGCTGGAGGGTGGTCATAAAGTGCTCATATTTTCGCAATTTGTAAAGCAGCTGAACATTTACCGCGAGTATTTTGATGAAGAAAATATCCCGTATGTGTACCTGGATGGCAGTACTCAAAATAGGGGAGATGTGGTAAAGCAGTTCCAGGAAGATGAGAAGACAAGGGTATTTTTAATATCGATAAAAGCCGGTGGTGTAGGATTGAATTTAACCGAGGCCGACTATGTGTTTATCCTCGATCCATGGTGGAACCCGGCCGTTGAACAACAGGCAATTGACCGTACACACCGCATCGGCCAAACCAAAAACGTTTTCATCTATAAATTTATTACTAAGGATACCGTAGAAGAAAAAATTGTGGCCCTGCAGCAACGCAAGCTCAGTTTATCCCGCGCATTAATCACCACCGAAGACAGCTTTATTAAATCGCTTTCGGTAGAGGATATTAAAGAAATATTGGGATAGGTTAGAATTACGAATTACGATTTTAGATTTACGATTTGCCGTACCAGACTTCCGAAGTTTTGAAAACCCGGAAGTCTTTCGACCTTGTCATGCGATTGCTACTCCGCCGCTCGGCGGATTGCAATGACAATTGTTATGATAGGTTAATTATGGATACTTATCGTCAACATAATCATTAAAACAGAGTACATTTAGCTGCTTCAATCTGCGGAAGCTGTAAAGCTTATGTATAATAATTATTTCCATGGTAAGGTGGTCCTGGTAACCGGCGGCGGTTCGGGTATTGGGCGTGGCTTAAGCCAAAAATTAGCCGAAGTGGGTGCTATCGTCATTTGTACCGATATTGATGAAGATAAAGCCGCACAAACAGTTTCGTTAGTCGGCGATAAAAAAGCGGTAGCGTTAAAATTGGACGTTACCATGCCTGATGATTTTGAGACCCTGGTGGAAGGGATAGTAAAGCAATACAGCGGCTCGATCTTATATTTAACAATGCAGGAATAGCTGTAAGCGGCGAAATAAGGGATATTGCCATTGCTGACTGGAAAAAGATCGTCGACACTAATTTTATGGGAGTGCTCTACGGATCGCAAACAGCTTATAAACATATGCTTCAATATGGCTCCGGACAGATAGTTAACATTGCATCAGCTGCCGGGCTTGTAGATTACCTTGCTTTAATGGCACCCTATAGCGTTACCAAGCATGCTGTAGTGAATTATACCAAGCTGCTGCGGTTTGAGGCGAAGTCTTTAGGTATAAAAGTAAGTGTGGTTTGCCCGGGCTTTATCAGCACTTCTATCGGCGAAAATGCAGTTGCCCCAAATGCTAATCAAAGCTGGAACGAAAAAGCTGTTAATGAAGTAGCCGCCGGCATAACTGTTGACACAGCCGTAGATATTATCCTAAAAGGCGTTGCAGCAAATAAGGAAATAATCATCTTTCCATTCCAGGCAAAGGCAATATATTTATTAACCCGCTTGTTTACGGGATTGTATAAAATAGCGGTACAAAAGATGGTGAATGATTACCGGAAAAATTACAGGTTGAAATAGACTGTTCCGAAGTCTAAAAATCGGAATGTAATTGCGAGGAGGTACGACGAAGCAATCGCGAACTTTGCAGAGCGGCCCTGTACAGCATGCGATTGCCACTCCGCCTCTCGGCGTATCGCAATGACAATGGTGGTAACAGGTAATTGGCAATTACAATTTACCTAAAGACTTCCGAAGTTTTTAAAGCTTAGGAAGTCCAAACGATAATGTTACAATTTTTCAAACAAAAATATCCTAATATTGGTTGTTCGAACACTTATTAAGCGCTCGGCAAATACACAAAAAAATATAGTCATATGAAAAAGTTTTTATTCTTAGCGCTGCTTATCTTTTGCGGCGTATTCACTTTTGGTCAAAGTAAAATGGCCTGCTGTGCAAAGCCATCTGCTACTCAGCAATTTGCTATGCTGGCTTCTGATAAAGGGTTCGCTATGTCACATAAAAATCCTTTGAAAATGCATTTTCAAAGCAGTATCGGTAAAGCGATCACCTATAGGACTCCTGACGGTAAAGAAGCCGCCGCCTATGAATTTAAAGCTAAAAACCCAACCAACAATTACATTTTGGTGATACACGAATGGTGGGGCCTTAACGATTGGGTAAAAAAAGAGTCGGAAAAAATTTATAACGACCTGGGCAATGTTAACATTATAGACCTCGACCTATACGATGGCAAAGTGGCTACCACCCGCGAAGACGCTGGTAAATACATGCAAGCTGTGAAAGATGACAGGGCGCAAGCTATTATAAAAGGTGCTATTACTTATGTTGGCCCTAAAGCCCGTATTGCAACTATTGGCTGGTGCTTTGGCGGCGGCTGGAGTTTGCAAACAACCTTGCTTGCAGGCAAACAGGCAGCAGGTTGTGTAATGTATTACGGCATGCCCGAGCAGGATGTTAGCCGTTTAAAAATCCTTCACGCAGATGTACTGGGCAACTTTGCAAATAAAGATCAATGGATAAACACGAAGGTGGTTGCAAAATTTGAAGAGGATATGAAAGCTGCCGGCAAAAAACTAATTGTACACCAGTATGATGCCGATCATGGTTTTGCTAATCCAAGCAATCCTGTTTATGATAGCAAGGCCACCACTGAGGCCTATACTTATACTATTGCGTTTTTAAAAACACGACTTAAGTAAAGTTTATAGTTGATGATCCATAGACCATGATTAATATCCATAGTAATTTTATAAATAAATTACTATGGACTATGGTCCATGGACTATCAACTCCAATTCGTAACATTGCATAAAATAATCTGCTTTTGACCGCCCGCGCAAAAAAACTGTTCTCTTACCTGCTCAAACTTGGCATATTGGTTCTGGCATTCTGGTTTATTTACCACCGCATCATAAAGAATGGTACTAACCTGCAGAATTTCAAAAATTTAGTTGCACCTATTACCTACAATAAAGTATTGGTTACTATGTTGCTTGTGGTGCTGTTAATGATACTCAACTGGGTGCTTGAATCCTTAAAATGGCGGCATCTTACCCGGGTTTTATCTCCAATGTCAGTATGGAAAGCGATTGAATCCGTTTTTTGCGGATTAACCTGGGCGGTATTTACGCCAAACCGCATAGGCGAATATGGCGGCAGGGTTATGTTTTTACCGAACAGGAAACGTATACATGGGGTATTTGCAATGGCCGTAGGATCATTTGGGCAAAACGTGATCACCAACGTTTTAGGGTCTGGCGCCATGGTTTGGTTTTTATATACCTATTTACACCTTAATGCATGGCTAATGGCCGGAATTACGATAGCAGCCCTGGTGTTTATGGCACTTATGCTAACT
>JAQNCM010000317.1 GCA_029237615.1 Mucilaginibacter sp. | reverse complement strand
GACCAACCGCCAAAGCAATCGCACCTGAAGCTGAACCGGAAGTAACGGTAGTACCGTTCACCTTAACCGTGGCAGTAGCATCGGTAGTGGTCGGTGTTACAGTAATATTGCTGGTTGCATTGGAAACCGAAGCGGTATAGCTGGTGGTTCCGCTGGCAAAGGCCGGGGTAAGCGTACCGGAGCTGATCGCAAGATTGCTTAAAGTAGCGACCGTAGAAGCCGCCCTGGTAACAGTAACGGTATAAGTACCGGTAGTGGTGCCATCCTGTGCAGTTACTACGGTGGTAATGGTATTGGGACCAACCGCCAAAGCAATCGCACCTGAAGCTGAACCGGAAGTAACGGTAGTACCGTTCACCTTAACCGTTGCAGTAGCATCGGTAGTGGTCGGTGTTACAGTAATATTGCTGGTTGCATTGGAAACCGAAGCGGTGTAGCTGGTGGTTCCTGAAGCGAATGCGGGGGTAAGCGTACCGGAGCTGAGCGAAAAGTTAGCCAGCGTAGCTACAGAAGAAGAGGCGCCAACGGTAAATGTTCCCGATGGGCCTGCAGCCGGGGCAGAATTCCCGGCCAGATCCGTGGCTGTCCCGGCTGCTATCGTGATACCAAGGGTTCCGGTGCCGGTAATACTTGAAATTGTTACAGTACGTGTGGTTCCGGTGCCGGATACGGATACCGTACCTGTAGCCGTGCCCGTTGTATTTAATGTGATATTTGCATTAGCTAACGTGCTTGAATTAAAATTGGCATCGGCATAAGTTACGGTATAGGTTACAGGGCCCGTGGTAGTAGTTGCTACCGATGGAGCACTGATAGTAACGGTAGGCGGTGTTTTATCAATGGTATAAACCTGTCCGGCAAATGGAAGGGTTGTACTGACGCCCGGTGTTATTCCTGTTGCATTGGCAAGATTTAATGCGATCGTTCCGTCACCTGTTCCGGTGTTTACGGTAACCGTATAGGTTGTACCCGACCCGGTAACCGATGTTATGCTTGCACCGCTTACACCGGTTGTGGTTAAAGAAAAATTACTGGCTGTTACGCCGGTAACCGATGCGCCGAAGGTTGCAGTATATTGAACAGAGGTAGCATTGTTTAGCGAGGAGGCAACCCTGTTGATGGAGTTTATAGTAGTTGGTGTTGTAAAATTAGCCGGGTTACCTGTTGCCGTGGTGATGAGGTAGTTTTCGGCGCCTGCCGGGCCGTTATATTCCACCACCATAACACGGTAATTAGTAGCCGCTGAAAGGCCGCTGATAGGAGCACTTGTACCGTTGCCATTGTATACGCAATACCAGCCGCTTGAGCCAATCTGGGTGCCGGTAGTGTATGCGCCGCTGGCAGCGGAGTAGGTAGTGCTGTTAACAGGCAAGGGACTGCCGGATGTAGCCGCGGCAATAAAAACTGCACGATTAGAACCGTTGCCATCAGTCCAGCTGGCTGTTGCAGAGGTTCCAGTAATGCTTGAGAAAGTTACATTGCTAGCCTGGGTAGTTGCCGGGCCAAATATTTGTAAAAAATTACCTGTGCCTATGATTCCGGAGGTGGCATCTCCATCTACTACAAATATATTAGTGCTGCTAACTGCAGCCAGGCCGGTTGGGTAAAATAGACCGTTGTTACCTAGCGCGCTGTAAATAACAGTTGGCGAACCTGGTGCACCATTGGGATATTCAACCAACAAATAAGCACTATTGGCGCTATTGCCTTCAGTTGCATAAACGTTGCCTGCCGCATCAACTGACAGCGCTCTTACAAACTTGTTTGTGGAAAAGTTTGAAGGTGTATAAGTAGATCCTGATTTAGTTAGTTTAACAACTACCCCCCCATAATGGGATGGAGTTTGCTTATCAAAGTTATCTGCTACATAAATATTACCGCTTGCATCTAAAGCAAGCCCGGTCGGAGTCGAATACAAATCAGCGGAAGCGAAATATGAGATTCCTAATTGATCATATATTTTGATAGATGAAGTACTTCCTTTAAGGTATTCCGCAACTTCATACGATCCCAGGCCTCCGTTTCCGTTCATATCTACCTGAACTGTATATAAATTATCGCTTGCGTCAATAGCTATTGATTCAAAACCTCCAACAATAGCATTACCGGCTATAAAAACCGAAGGCGTATAAGTACTGCCACTCTTGGTGAGTTTTACAATGTTTCCATAAACACTATTACCATAACTATTATAAGTATTAACATATATATCGCCGTTGCTGGCTACTACAAGTCCATAAGTATAATCTTCGATACTTCCGTTATTAAAATCCACAAAGCCGGTACCACTGTAGAGCGTAACAGGCGTATTTGAACCGTTTGGGTATTCTAAAATCTGAACATTGCCATTTTGAACATGTGTCGGATCTTCTATCACGTATATGTTTCCGCTCGCATCTTTAAAAGTGGCCGTAGCCCAAACGTTTGTTCCGAGAGCTTTTACGGTATACTGTGCGTTGGCCCGGAGGATTGAGCCTAAAAAGAAAATAACTACAGAAACAAGGTAAAAACTTTTTGTAAATTTTTTTTTCATATCGCCTGATTTAGGTGTATATCAACTTGAAATTTTGCAGGCCACCCTGATTTTTATAGTGAATTCCTTCAAAATCTTACTAACTTATTTAACCTGATTTTTATGTTTATATAAATTTTATTAATAATAATCATGAACGGGCTCCAAAAACGAGCACAAAACAGCCACAGTATTTAATACGGTATGTTTTATTCCTATTTTAAGTAGCAGTGTAAATTTTTTAACTGAGATATAATAAGGCGTGTTTTTTTACGTTAGATAAAAAACGCGCCTTAAAAGTAAAAATATTACCGCAATTACCAGTATTTTTGAAAAAAAATACTGGTAATTTATTGCCGGTACAATATCTAAATTAAGGTAACACCACTGGATTCTGTATTTTCACTCATTGGCCATGAATTTTGTTTAACTACTATGACAAGTTTAGGTTTAGATACATAAATAAGGATTTTGCCATCCGCTCACATTCCCCTCATGGATTTCTTTAAACTGCAAAGAGTCGAATTTTAAACCTTTACCCTGGCTAACCACTGTTTTATATATTTTTTTTGATGACGTTTTTACACTTATGATATCAATTGTTGGCAATGAAAATCCCGACGATGGATAAAAATTGCGCTCACCGCGCGGCCCGTTTATTGATTCCTTTTGCAATATTTCCGACACCTTATTCCAGTCGCGTTTTTGAATCATTGGCTTAATTTCTCTCAGCGCCAAACCTGCTTCGTATCCAAGCAAACCGAAAACATTTGCCATTTGACCGCCGTTTGTTTCAAATTTTTTTACAAATTCTTTATTGCGGGGGCTCTCCGAGCCACGGCTCCAGGTACTGGCCGAAAATAGCTCTAAATCCAAACTTGCAACATCTTCCAGCATGTCATCATATACCATATTCTCTGCAACAACCAGCGATACCAGTTTATGCAGTCCTGAGTCTTTCCATTGCTGCAAAAAATCGTTACCAATATTACCGGCAAAAATAGCATGAACGTAAGGGGGCTTGTTTTTTTTAACCGTGGTAAAAAAATCCTCCAGGTCCATTTTTTTAGGATCGCGTTTGTCATGTGGAATAACGTGTAGCCCCAGCCGGCCCGCACCGGCATCCGAAACACCTTTTTGAAATGTGTTACTTATATGGTACCCCGCCTCGTATATTGTCATTAGCATCATTCCGCCATCGCCATACTCTTTTGCAGCCCAATAACCCAGGGCATATTGTGATTGCCAAACTTGTTGTGACGAGTAGAAAATCCTAGGGCTCAGGTAATTGAACCATGGAATATACTCGCCCATGTCAAAAAACAAGGCAATTTTGTCATGACGTTCTATTACCGGAACGATGTCAGGCATTGATCTATAATTAATCAATCCCGAAATTATATCTGCCTGTTCAAAGAACACCAGCCTGTTTACAGCTTCAAGTGCACTTGCCGGGTCGCCCATTTTAGTGTACGCCGGTATAAATTGTACTTCGTTTTTCTTGACAGCGCCAGGATATAATCCTAATAACATGCCTGCCATTAAATGATGGCCGTAATAAGGATAAACGCCTGAATAGGGTGTCAGCATTCCCACTTTTATCGGTGCTGCCATCTTCAGTATAAATAATATTGTGTCATTAGTTTCTCGCCGGAAAAATGCCTGCCGCCGCAATTATGTAAGTAATGGCTAAATAGGGCTGTATTACCGGAATAGGATTATTCCCGCCGGCAGTACTTAAACCTATAGCCTGTGGATTCATAGTTACATTGGGACTGCCACTTATATAATAAGAGGTGATTTTTTGCCTCGGACCGGTGCCAGAACTTGGCCCTTCAGCCAAAAAAGCGCCTGCTGGTGAACCTGTGGTACCAACCGCAGTAACTGCATTTATTAAATGGTTATGTATGGCCATTTGATTTGGTAACAACGACGAACTTTCATACCCTGTAGTTTCTCCCAGCGCGTAGTTTGTTAACCCGGGGCCCTGGCCCTGTTGTATGGCCGCCCGGCCACGCAGATCAGGTAGCGCGAAAGTGTTAGTACCGTTACCGCCGTAGGTAGTTCCTAAAAGTGAAAATAAGGCGGTGTTTTGTTGTATAGACATCACCTGGCCTGCGCAAAGCAAGAAATTCCTTGGGGCAAAGTTCCCGGCAAATAAAAGTATTGCTGCTAAATATGGATCCATAAGGTTTATAGTTAAATATCGTTTTTAATGTTTAATTTCTCGATGGAAAAATACCTTGTGTGGCTATACAATAACTAAGCACAGTATAAGGCTGTAGGATCGAAATAGGCAGATTGCTGCCTGCGTTTGCTAAAGCCGCCGGGTTCATAGTTGCATTGCTACTGGTGCCGTAAAAGTTAATTTGCGTTGTTCCCTCAAGAGGAGCCTGGCCTAATAAGTTGCCTGCCGGAGATGGCAATGTGGCGGCACCGTTATTTGCGGTTAAACTATGTGTATGGTAAGGCAATTGAGATGTATTCATTGTAACGGTTTCAGTGCCGCCAACCTGGCCAAGATTGTAATTGGATGTCCCTGGTCCCTGGCCAGTACCTATCGGGGTACGTCCGCGCAGGTCAGGCAACGCAAATGTTTGAACACCATTACCTCCATAAGTTGTACCTATTAATGCAAATAAGGCTTGGTTTTGGGCAATTGCTAATATTTGCCCCTGGCATATTGACCACTGCCGTGGAGCAAAATTAAACCCCATCAGCAGGATTTGCGCTATAAATTGATTCATAATATTGATCTAAGTAATAATCTTTTTTTAAGTAACTGTAAACTTAGTTTTGTGATGGATATACGCCAAACATGGCCATTATATAATTTACGGCCAGCACAGGCTGTATGATTGAAAATGGCTGCCCCCCGGTACTTACACCTACTGAACTACTGGCCATTGTTCCAGTTGGTGTTGCTGTTGAATAAGCGTTTAGCGCCGTATTATTGACAACTACCGAGGCCAGGTAAGAAGTTGATACAGGTGTTTGGGTGGATGCATTTGCCGAACTCACATTAATGTTGTGGGTGTGGGCAGGTATTTGAGCAGGGGTAAGGGTGACGTTTTCATTACCTGCCATTTGGCCCATAAAATAATTGGGGCCCTGGCTGATTGGGACTCTTCCACGTAAATCAGGTAACCCAAAAGTGTTTACACCATCGCCACCATAAGTAGTACCTAATAAAGTATACAAAGTATCGTTTTGTGAAATAGCGATAAGCTGGCCGCTGCATAATTGGAAATTTACCGGGTTAAAGTTCCCAGCGAATAAAAAAATCGCTGCGATAAAGGTTGGATCCATAAGATTTAAGTTACAAGGTTAATTTTGTCGTCAATTATACTAAGTTTATTTGATATTTACAAAGTGAAAAGTTTTATTATTTAATAAATTGAATAGCTGTTATTTATAGTGTATTATTATACGTTTGTTAATTTGTTAAATATAGTTGATCTTAAGCGTTTGTCAACCCCGTGTTTTCACGGTATTTTTAGATATGGCCCTGGTCTTTTGCAACTTAAAATAAAAAAAAACGTATAAATAAGTCTGAATTAAAAAACAGACTTATTTATAATAAGAAGAAATCACCTGAAATTTATTTTATAAAAAATAAATAATTATGTTTATGACCTAATTATTTTTGAACGACATTCATGAACAAACCCCGTAGATTATTCCTTAGCCAGTTATCATTGGTAACAGGTGCCGTTGTTTTAAATAAACCTTTAACTTTATTAGCATCAAACAGTAAAAACATTTACACAGCATGCGCTAATTCACATTCTGTTATTATATACCATACCAACCACCTGCGGGGTGAAATTAATCCGGTATATAAAAATATGGGCGGCATAAACAATGTGCGGGCATTACTTGCAAAAGAGGAAGCCGGCGGATTAATGCTTGATGGGGGTAACTTTTTAAACGGGGAAAGCAGCAAAGAAAAACAGCTGAAAGTAATACAGATAATGAATGACATGGGTTATTTGGCTTCATCGCCGGGACGCTATGAATTTAAAAATGGGCAGGCTCATTTAGCTGAGCTTTTACCACTAATGAAGTTTAAACTGGTAAATTGCAATTATAACTTTGATGAATCCTTACGTAAATTAATCAATCCGTACCTGGTTATTAATACCAGTAAATTTAAGGTTGGTATTACGGGGGTTGGGCCGCAGCTTGATGGCGTAAATTACAACGATGCCATTCAATGTGCGAACAAAGTGTCGGAAATGCTAAAAGAAAAGGAGAAGTGTGATCTGGTGGTATGCATCTCGCAATTAGATTACGAAGGGGCACACAATGTTCCCGGCAATGTAAATCTTATAGAAGAGTCTGAGCACATAGATATGATAATTGGCGATAAAGGCCGGAAAATTATGGGCGGACCAATGACCTTTTTAAATAAGCTTAAACGCCCGTTAATATTAAGTCAGGCAGCACCAACCGGGCTTATGATGGCTAAAACGGCTTTTAATTTCGATGAAAAGAAGCAGCACCATACTATTGAGGCAAGGTATTTGGTACCAGGCCAGCCAGAAGGACAACTATTCAGGACATCATTAGCGATACTGCGCGCAAAAAAAGAACTGCATAGCTTATCATAATGCTATTTTATTTTGAGTCTGCCCGTAATTAATCAAATTATTAATTTTTTGGAATCGGTTGGGATTTCTGTTATCTGTAAACCAATTACAGCTGATACTTTTTTGCCAGGTTTACAATTGGAAAATGGCAAACTGGTTGTTGATCATGAAAAGTTAAAACATCCGGGTGATCTATTGCATGAAGCGGGACATTTGGCCACAATGCCGCCAAGCGTGCGTGAAACGATGGACGATATTTTGCCTGATAATGATTTGAATATGGGAGGCGAGATGATGGCAATCGCCTGGTCGTATGCTGCCTGTATACACGTGAAGTTAGATCCTGCGATTGTATTTCATGCAGCCGGGTACAAGGGTAAAAGCGAAGGCATTTTACAGAATTTTACCAACGGGCAATACATTGCAATACCTTTATTGCAATGGGCAGGAATGGCCCTTGATGAGAAGAACGTAGCAGCGTTTAACACCTTGCCCTATCCGCATATGATTCGCTGGCTTAGAGAAAGGTAACCTATAACTTAACATGGTACATTATTCAAAATTAAAACTTCCTTTTAACCTGGAAGCCATGAAGAATGAGTTGTCATCATTTCAGGAAGAATGGATAAATCATTTTAATACCTATTATTACGAAGGGGAATGGACGGTAATGCCTTTGCGGTCGCCGGGTGGCGATAGTAAAAACATTATACCTGAATTACTGATGAATAAAGATTATCAGGACACTTTATTTATGACGCACTTTGTGTCTGTAAAAGAATTGCTTTTGTCAATAAATTGCCCCGTAATGGCTGTTCGCTTTTTAAACTTAAAGGCAGGCGCTAAAATAAAGGAACATAAAGACAACGAGTTAGCCTTTGAAAAAGGAGAGGCGCGGCTGCATTTTCCGGTTATCACTAATAATGAAGTAGAGTTTTATATCGAAAAAGAACGCATTTTATTGAATGAGGGCGAATGCTGGTACATTAATGCGAATTTACTGCACAGCGTATTTAACAAAGGAGCCGCTGACAGAATACACCTTGTAATAGATTGTAAAGTGAATGACTGGTTAAGTGACATGATCACACAATCAGACAATATGTTATTTAAGGAACACAATGAGTACGATCAGCTGGTAAAGGTTATTGAAAATTTACGACTGCAAAACTCAAGCGGCGCTAATAAAGTTGCCATGGAACTTGAGCAAAAACTGAAACGCATTAAATAATAGTGGTGCAAAAGTAGATCGCCAGGAATAAAACATGAGCCCAATAAAAAACTGGTTTCCTTATAAGCTTACAAATAACGAAGGTGAATGGATGTGCCATTGGCTGAACTCTTTTAAGAAACCATTTGTTGAGCCGTTTTTTGATGAAACCATTATAAAACTAAAGTCAGCGGTCAGTAAACAACTTTTATTCTCTTCTGCCAGTGAAATGGGCATGCTCGAAGAATGGGCCGGTCGGGTGAAATCAATCAAGCCTGCAGCTTTTATATTTCACGTTTCCCGGTGCGGATCAACCCTGGCCGCGCAGTTACTTGCAAAATCTGCTAATAACATCGTGCTTTCAGAGGTTCCGTTTTTTGATAATTTGCTGCGCCTTCCTTACCGGGATAATCGTTTTAGTGAAAATGATACTTCTGATTTTTTAAAAGCTGCTATAAAATTTTATGGGCAAAAAAAAACAGGACATGAGCAGCATTTATTTATTAAAACAGACAGCTGGCATATGTTTTTTTATAAACAGCTAAGGCAGCTATATCCTAAAGTTCCTTTTGTTTTAATGTACCGCAGGCCCAATGAAGTTTTTGACTCGCAAAAAAAGTTGCCGGGCATGCATGCTGTGCCAGGATTAATAGAATCGGAGTTATTTGGATTTGACGACTCAAAAATTGACATCCGGAAACATGACTCTTATTTGTCAATGGTACTCGAACGCTATTTTACTCAATATCACGAGATTGTTGACACGGATAAAAACACGTTACTTATTAACTATGATGAGGGCCCCATGGCCATTTTAAAGAAAATTGCGGCTTTCACCAAAATGCCGGTTAGTGAGCAATATTTGACAGATATAGAAGAAAGAAGCCGTTATCATTCCAAAAAACCAAATGAGGTTTTTTCGGAGGTCATACAGCAACAAGTGCCCGCATTTCTTGATAAGGCCATGGAGCTTTATTGTCAGCTTGAAGAAAAGAGAATTGCCTTTTACAACCGGGAAATGACGGAATCGGATTAAAAACTATATTTATAAAGGTAATGTAAACCAAAATTCGCTTCCTTTTCCTACTTCGCTATTCACACCAATTTCGCCATGATGTTTTTTGATGATTTCGGCTGAAATGTATAGGCCAAGGCCTAATCCTGAATATTGGCCACCATTCAAATCTGCCCGGTAGTACCTGTCAAATAAATAGGGGATCTTTTCAGTTGGAATGCCCCGGCCATAATCAATAACCGAAACTTTAACATTGTTATCAATCTTTTGCACAGTGATATGAATATCCCTGGAGTCGGAAGCATACTTCATTGCATTATTAACAAAATTAATAAGGACACGCTGTATACGTTCGGCATCGGCAAAAACTTCGGTTTCAGCGCTGCCTGCTGTAATAATGTTGAATAAGCCGTCAGCGTTTACATGCGGGCAACAATCTTCAATTACTTTTAAAACATTAAACCATGTTTTTTTTAATTGGAACTGCCCTTCGTTCATTTTACTTACATTCAGTAAATCTTCAACAAGTACACTCACTTTAATCATACTTTTATTGGCTTGTTCAATTAAACCGGGCAATTTTTCATTAGGAGATTGCTTTATTTTGTTTAACAGCTGAAGCGATGCTTTTAATGCGGTAATTGGAGTTTTCAATTCATGACTTGCAATACTGATAAAGTCATCCTTGTGGCGTTCTGCCAATTTTTCCTTGGTAATGTCATATATTGTTCCCAGTATGCGCTCGGGTTTGCCATCTGCCCCTTTCTCAGTTCGGCCCTGTAAGTGTACCCATTTTATACTCCCATCGGGTGTTTTAACCATTCCTTGAAAATCAAGATTTAAATCATTTTTTACCCCCGATAAGAGATCACGGAGCCGCTTTTTATCTTCCGTCATAAACTGGTTTAACAGCGTTTCCTTGTTCCAGTCATTTAATGGTATCTGGTAACCGAAGATTTGGTCAAACCCTTCCGAATAGATAAATAAGTTCTTTTCGAAGTTTAATTCCCAAACTGCCATTTTAGAATATTGAAGCGCCATATTAAGGCGTTTTTCACTTTCATCAAAGTTTACCCGGTAGGTATAGTCGTCCAATATGGTAAAACCATAACTTACATCGTCTTCTTTAAACAAAATGGTAGTAACATGTACCCATGCCAGCGATTTATCTTTTTTTATGATACAGGCGTCCAGTTTAAAAAACGGCTGCCCTTTTTGCCACATTGCCTCTTGTAATTGGTGCCAGTAATTTTTGTACTCCTTGCAGGCGTAGTCCATTATTTTGGTGCCTTCAACTTCTTCGGCTGTATAACCCAGTAATTCAGTTAATGCCGGGTTAACCTTTAAAATGGTCAGATCGCCATCAATGATCTTACTTGCAGCCGAAGTAAGATTAAATATGGAATGAAACCGGTCATTACATTCGTGAAATTTATTTTTAAAGTCGGGAGCAGATTTATCGGACATAGCATGAGACTTTTCATTTTTACCTATCATAACAATTAAAATACGTAACAGGTTTTAGCGACAAAGGACTTCCTTAGATATTTAGGAGTATAACAGGTTAATAAGTTGATGACAGTTGGAAAATTTGGCAGTGAAATCCTGTAAATTTTTCATCAATAGTGATTTTTTTTCAGCCAATTAAACAGAAAACTGTTTGGCATTTTTCTTGAACAGACTATATTGTAAGTGAATCTAGAAGTTAATTACAGTTTATTCATTAAAAATCTATTTAGGAGGAAAACCGATGACACTGGTTAAATTTAATTCCGACAAAAACACCAATGCATTAATGCCAGGCTTTAATGACATTTTCGAAACATTCTTTAACGATTCTTTTTTATCTGACCGTATGGTGACCCGTGTACCAGCTGCTAACATCAGCGAAACGCCTGAGCAATTTCACATAGAGCTCGCTGCTCCGGGTCTTAAAAAGGATGATTTTAAGTTACAATTAGATCGTAACGTATTAACCATTTCTGTTGAGCAACATTCGGAAAATACAGACAATCAAAAGAATTATAATAAACGCGAGTATAGCTATAGTTCGTTTGTAAGATCGTTTACTTTGCCTGATAGTGCTGATGATAACAGTGTTGAAGCCGAATATACTGATGGCGTACTAAAAATTAATATTGCTAAAAAGGAAGAAGCAAAATCTGTTCGCAGGCAAATTGAAATTAAATAAGCTATTATGGTTTAAAAAATAAGAGGCCGCCTCATATAGCAATGAGACGACCTCGTTTATTTTATATAACTAAAATTAGCTTTTATTTATGCTTTTATATTGTTGCCATGTCGATAACAAACCGGTAATGTACGTCTCCGGCAAGGGTACGTTCATAAGCTTCGTTTATTTGATTAATGTTGATTACTTCTACGTCTGAAGTAATACTGTGTTCGGCGCAGTAGTCAAGCATTTCCTGGGTTTCTTTAATTCCTCCAACCAATGATCCTACCAGGCTCCGGCGTCCCATGATAAAAGGAAAAGCGGCAACCGGGGTAGGCTCCGGTGGGGCACCAAGCAATACCATCACACCATCGGTTTTTAATAAATTCAGGTATTCATTGTAATCATGAGGTGCTGACACCGTGTCAATGATGAAGTCAAAACTGCTGGCTAACTCAGCCATTGTATCTTTATTGGTAGTTAGCTTAAAATGATGGGCACCAAGTTCTGCAGCATCTTTTTCTTTGCTTTTTGAGCGGCTTAACATGGTAACTTCGGCTCCCATAGATGCAGCCAGTTTAACTGCCATGTGCCCTAAGCCACCCAAACCAACAACCGCTAATTTATCACCGGCTTTAACGCCCCAGTGGCGTAATGGCGAATAAGTGGTGATACCTGCGCATAACAACGGTGCAACTTTTTCAAGCGGCAGTTTATCTGAAACTGATAATACAAAGTGTTGGGTAACCACAATATGGCTTGAGTATCCGCCATGGGTAATTGTTTTTTTATCCTGGCTTAAAGAGTTATAGGTTTGGGTATGTCCTTCCAGGCAATATTGCTCTAAGTCATCTTTGCAATTTGCACAGTGCATGCACGAGTCAACAAAACAGCCCACCCCAACGGTATCGCCTTCTTTAAACCTGGTAACATTTTGGCCAACCCGGGTTACTTTACCAACTATTTCATGTCCTGGTACTACAGGATAAATAGTACCTGCCCATTCATTCCGGGCAGTATGAATGTCGGAATGGCATACACCGCAGTATAATATTTTAATTTCCACGTCATCGGCGCCCGGTTCCCGGCGATCAATGTTAAATGGAGCAAGAGGTTTTTCTGCACTTTGTGCAGCATAGGCTTTTACAGATGTCATATAATTTAATTTTTTGCAAAAATGGAAAGGATGATTTAAACTTTTGTTTGCCAAAAGTAATTTTGAAAACATGACTGAATTTTATCATTTTTTTACATTGCTGTTTAATAGGATGGCATCAAGAAAAGCTTGGTTTTATTCATGCTCTTTTATAATCCAATACAAGCCTTTTACATTTAAACGATATGCCGGCAATATAAAAACAAGAATTATTTCTTCGAGCAAATCCAGGCAGGTAATAAAAGCAGTTATGCAAAATAACCCATACAACGGTTTATCAATAAAGAAAAAGCTTATCAGAAAGATTGCCTGTACAAAAGCCGCTATTTTGGCGATATAAGTATGGAAGGCTGTCATTTTGCCATATCTGATAAAAGCTGCCGTCACCTGAAAAATAAATAACAAAAGTAAAACAACAATCCATGTGAGTTGATCCACAATAAAATTATAATTTAATTTAACAATACCTATTATTGCCATGGTTACAGTAAGATCGTCGCCGATGGAATCCAGCCTGGCGCCCAGCATGCTGGCGGCTTTGAAACGTCGTGCGAGGTAACCATCAAGCGCGTCCGTAAAAAAACTTACCAATAACATCCATTTGAATGCTTCATACCGGGCACTCAGAACAAGCAACAGCAAAATGGGGGCGGCAACAATACGATAAATAGTTATGCCATTTACGATATAATACTTACGCTTTGATGTTTCCATATAAATAATGCAATCGCATCACTTGTCCATAATATACAAAAGCACCCCGAATAAGTTTCGACTATAATTTCAGCAGATGGCCTTAAGAGTTTTACCGGGTATTATGTAGTAGGAAATCTCACGAAAAATGCATTGTACAGGCATTATAGTTAGGAGGTAAGAGATAGGAGTTTGTTACCTTTTGTTGACAATTTAATAACATTAATTAAATATTTACTTTTTCTGTTATGATTATGTTAGCGTTATGTTAGCTTTTGACAAAACAAGTAACAAAAAGAAATATCTTATCATTGTTGTAGCTGCATTGTATCTTTTTTTCTCCTGTTTTTATGTTTTGTTATGTCACAGAAATTTAGCAAACACCAATTTATTTAGCAGTGGTAATTCCATATCTCAAAATGTACATTTCGTCAATAAACCGATAAACTCCCCATCGTCAATAACGCATCTTTCAAAACCGCGGGTAATAGTCAACAAGATAGTAGTTATTGTGTGTGGTTTAATTTGGGCCTCCTGCATTCTTTTCTTTATTTGTAATAAACTTGTTAAGGTACACTTTAATGATGGTTTATCGTTTCCTATAAAACATGTGGTGATTTTTTGCCATGTCCTGAGGGTCTGACAGCGTAGTTAATTTTATTTTGAAATTAAATGGAGCATGTTTTTAACATGTGATGTGATTTTTTATTAAAACTTACTATTAGCAATGTCAAACGAAATAATTATACGGCATTTAAAAGATAAAGAGACCTATTTGACGAATGAATTAAATAAGGTCAGACTCGCCTTAAAAGCATTCATTGATGATAATATGAATTTTGGCGACAAAATTTATTCGGATAAAATTAACGGTGATATCCCGGTTGAATATAACAGTGCATTAACTTATGGCAATAAAGTGCTATATATTTTAAGCAAGGAAGGTAAACCTATGCTTGTGGATGAGATAACCGAAGCATTATATATTTTGGAACCGGCGCTGGATGCCGGTAAACTGCATAAGACCATCAGTTATAACCTTTCTATGCTGGCAAAATACGGCAAGATAAAAAAATATCCCTTTAACCGAAAGATCAAATATTCGGTTTAAAACTAAATTAAATTCTTTGCGTGACAGTACAAATTTAATTGTGCTGTCACGCATTTTTTTGTGCATATTTTTCTTTTGTAATAATGTGGTTACGTCGAAAATATGATTTCTTAACAATTGCTACTTTTTTACCTTTTTGTTTAGTATTTGTTAACTTTTTGTTGTTGTAACAAAAATGGTACCGTAACATAACGCGGATACTTTTGCGATAAATAAATCGCACATAAAAAAAATTTACTAAAACTTTCTCGGTTGCTATTGATCCTGGCAATTGTATTTATGGCATGCGGCAAGCTTTTTGCCCAGAGCCTTCCTGTAAGAGGGATTGTATTGGATAACAACGGCCAGCCATTGCCTGCTGTCAGCGTTATGATTAAAGGAAGTTCAAAAGGCACCGTTACCGGTGTTGAAGGACGTTTTACCATAGCTGTAGACAAAGGTCAGACATTGGTTTTTCAGTCGCTTGGCTTCGTAAAACAGGAATTGGTAGTAACTGAAGCTAACATTTCAGTTACCTTACAACCTGACACCAAAACTCTTAACGAAGTTGTAGTTACTGCGCTAGGTGTAAAAAAAGAGTTTCAGAAATTAGGTTATTCACAATCGCAAATTAATGGCGATGAGCTTACCGTGGCTCGTGATGCTAACCCGCTTAATTCAATGGCAGGTAAAGTAGCCGGTTTAACAATCGGTGCCAGCAATGAGTTTTTTGGCGCTCCCACTGTAGTTCTCAGGGGTAGTAAAGACGTTCTTTACGTTATTGATGGGGAGCCGGTAGAATCGAACACCTATGATTACAACCCGGATGACGTAGAGTCTTATACCATTTTGAAAGGGCCTAACGCTGCCGCTCTTTACGGAACACGTGGTATAAATGGTGCTATCATTATCACTACCAAAAAAGGTACAAAAGATAAAAAAGGATGGCAAATAGATTACAATAGCAGTACCGAATTTGAAAAAGGTTTTTTAACTCTTCCAAAAGATCAATATCAATACGGTCGCGGTACTAACTTTACTTATGCTTATGGCAACCGTTTGTATGATAACAGTCAACGCTTACCAGAATGGGGCCCCCGTTTTGACGGAGTGTTTCAAACAACACAATTTGACAGCCCGTACAACACAGTTACAGGCGTAAGAACCCCAACTCCTTGGTCAGCGCGCGGTATTGATAACTGGAAAAATTTTATACAGACAGGTATTACCAGCACAAATTCACTTTCAGTAGCCGCAAGCGGGTCAAATTATGATCTTCGTGTATCTTACGGTCATACTTTTCAACAGGGTGATTTCCCTAACACTAAGTTAAATATCGATAACTTTAAGATGACATCCGGTTATGATATTACACCTAAATTACGTGTTGATGCCGATTTGAACCTAAACCTGCAATATTCACCAAATGTTCCGGATGTTAGCTATGGCCCTAATAGCTATCCCTATGAGTTTTTTGTATATGGTTCTTCAGATTATCCTATCAATGCATTAAAGAATATTTACCAGGGACCGCAAGGGGTACCTAACCTTGTTCAATATGCCCAGGAATACGGCCGCGAGAATAACCCTTGGTTTCAAGCTCAAAAATGGTTACGCGGTCGTGATAACCAAATCATAAATGGATCGTTGTCCTTTACATATAAATTCAACAGCGATTTAAACGTAAAGTTGCGTACCGCTTTAGACAACTATAACACGCTGAATATCGAGCAAGTTCCTTCTTCAACCAACTTAAACCAATATTTACCATGGTATTTCTTCGGCTGGTATGGAGATTACAGGCAAGATCAGCGCAATTTGCTTGAAAATAATACAGATATTCAATTAAATTATAACCACAAATTTGGAAATTTCAACATTTCGGCGTTGGGTGGTGCTAACGAGCGTTCATTCAGGTATCTGTCTGACTGGGCTACTACAAAAGACCTTTTGTTACCCAATGTTTACAACCTGAATAACTCTACCAATCCTATACTGGATTATAACTTTAATTCAAAAATGCAGGTAAATAGTGCTTACTACTCCCTGGATTTTGGCTATAAAAATTATATTAACATCAACACAACCGGTAGGGTGGATAACATTTCAACCTTACCGCCTAATTCAAATACGTTCTTTTACCCGTCTATCGCTGTAAGTTCGGTAGTAAATGATTATATCAAATTGCCAGCCTTTATTTCATTCTTTAAAATACGCGGCTCATTTGCCGACGTTAAAGGCGCTTTAACTTCACCTTATATCGGTTCATCGTATAATGCCTTACAATCTACCGCTTTAGGCACCGGATGGAATTCACAACCTGTTGGTAATTTACTGGGGTATGGTTCAGAATATTATACGCCGTACAACGGGCCGAACTATGCAAACTCAAACCCAAATTCATCTACTCCTTACTTCAACGGAACACCATCTGTAAACGTGTCCAGTACTATTGCAAATCCTAAAATTAAGCCTTACGATGTAACATCTTATGAATATGGTGCTGATCTTAAGTTTTTAAATAACAGGTTAGGTTTAAATGCTACTTACTTTACAACAACCAACGGGCCTAACATTATTTCCCTGCCGGTAGCATCTTCAACAACTTACACTTCTCAAATTGTAAACGGTTTAACTACCAAAAAAGACGGGTATGAATTGGAATTGGTTGGCTCCCCGCTTAGAAGTAAAGACGGCTTAAACTGGGACATTAATGTAAATTATTCTACCTACAAGGAAACACTAAAATCAGTCGAGCCTGGTTCCACTTCTATTTATCAAAACGGCCATTTATACCAGATAGGCGACAGGCTTGATGCGATCTACGGTACCAAGTTTGTAAGAGATGGCAGCGGTAATATAATTAATAGTTATAGTGTTGATGCAGCCGGAAAAATAACCGGTGGTGTACCTATATCAGCCCCCGGGCAGCAAAATAATACTAATTACGGTTTACTGGGTTTTGCCAACCCTGATTTTGCTTTCGGTATTACTAACCATTTCAGCTACAAAGGCTGGTCATTAAGCTTTCAGTTTGATGGCCGTATAGGTGGTAAAACATATGATTATACATACTATCATGCGATGAACGGTGGTACAGCAGTTGAATCAGCATCCGGCGCCTATGGCGCTGCCCGTTTAGCAGAATGGAACAGCACAGCCGAAGGGACAAAATCTGCAACGGCAGCTTACGTAGGACCAGGTGTTCACATTGTAAGTGGTACTCCAACTTATGGCCCTGGTGGTGTTATAACCAATCTAAATCAATTGACTTTTGCACCAAACACTGTAGCTGTTACAACTCAGGCTTATATTTCAAGTGGTTTGGGCGGTAACTTTGATGAATACTATATGATCAGCAGGTCGTATGCTAAATTACGCGAAGCAACAATCGGTTATACATTACCGGCTAAAATGCTGGCGGGTTCATTCATTAAAAAAGCTTCTTTCAATATAGTTGGAAGAAACCTGTTGTACTTTGCTGCACGTAAAGACATTGACCTGGATCAGTATGCGTCTGGTTATGATGCATCCTCAAGAGGTTTAACAGGTGGTAGCGGCGGTTCTGACCTTACCAGTCCGACAGCACGCCGCTTTGGTTTCAACATCCATTTAACTTTCTAAAAATTGGTTAATTTATATAACAAGAAATTTATGAAAATAAGATCCCTTATTCCAATAATCCTATTAACTACAATAGGTATGATATCCATAACCAGCTGCCAAAAAGGTGATCTGGTTAACAACCCCAATGTTGCGGTTTCAACAGGTACCATTCCATCAACCTTACTACTCAACCACCTTACTGCTAAACTAATTAGAAACGACGAGCAGCCATTTTCTCAATCGTCTAAAAACGAGCAGTATGTTTTATCAAATTATGCTTATTACTGGGGTAATAACAATTATGCTTTCAGCAATACAGAAGATACCTATGATATCTTAAAATATGCTATTGCATTACAAACGCAATCTACCCAGCAATTAGGTAATACAACCAATAAGTATTATGCTTTAGCCCAATTCTTTAAAGCTTATGCTGGTATCTGGTTAAGCCAGCGTGTTGGTGACATTCCTTTTTCACAAGCTGGTAGCGCTACCATTTTAACACCAGCATATGATAAACAGCATGATGTTTATAAAAGTGCTTTAGCAATGCTTGACAATGCTAATACCATATTAGCACCACTGGTGGCAGTATCACCCGGAGCGGTTTTGGATGCCGGCGATATTTATGGGCTAACTTATTTGCAATGGCAAAAATTGATTAATACTTATCGCCTGCGTGTATTGATCAGCTTAAGTAAACGCTCTGCAGATAATGCTGATTTGAATATCCCTCAGCAGTTTAATACCATTATCAGTAATCCAACTACTTACCCAATTATGACCAGCAATGCTGATAACCTGGTTTATAAGTACAATCAATCATTTAATCCATATGCTATTGTTAACTTAGGGCAGCAGCCATATGATAACTTTGGAAGTATGGGATTGCCTTATGTTAGTGTAACCTCCGCAACCCAGGATCCGCGGTTGCTGGTTGTTGCAACACCTGCGCCGTTAAAAGTTGCAGGCGGCAAACCTGTAGGTGATTTTACGGCATTTGCAGGCGCTGATGACAATATTTCAATAGCAACACTGAACACTAATGCGGCTGCCGGACAGTATTCTTATTTAAACTTTACCCGTTATTTTGCACTGCCTGCAGCATATAACGGTGCAAATGCTGAACAGTTTGTTTTTATAGGTTACCCGGAATTGTGTTTTAACGTAGCCGAAGCAATAAACCTCGGTTGGGTTACCGGTCAGTCTTCAGCAACATGGTATAATAATGGTATCAATTCATCACTTGCATTATACGGTATAACTGACGGGCAAAAATTGACCATCACTTTTCCAATATCATCAAATGACGCAACAATTAACCCCCAAAAGCTTGCGCAAGGTGCTATCTGGGGTACTGCTACTGTAAATATCCCTCAATTTATGGCAAACGTTGCCTATACCGGTGACAATGCAAACGGATTGGTGCAAATTTACACACAGCGTTATATCGCTATGTTCGCTAACTCAGGATGGGAATCGTTTTACCAGTGGAGAAGATCAGTTAGTACCACTTATCCTAACGGAATTCCTGCATGGTCTCAGGGGAGCACTTCAAGTATTGGTACAGCAAGCGGCGCAATACCGCGCCGCTGGTTGTATCCGGCAGGTGAATCAACAAGTAACACAACAAATTATCAATCGGCACTTACTTCACAATTTGGTGGAGCGGATGACGTGAGTAAAGATACCTGGCTTACAAAATAAGGATAAATAAATTTTTAAATGGAGCAGGGGGGCTTAGCCAGGCCCCCTGCTTTTTTAATTTATACCAGCCGTAACAACCAATTTTCATGACAAAATTATAATAGTTCAATACCAATTAATTATAAACAAATGAAAAAAATCATTTTATTAACAGGGGTAATTTTGATGGCCGCAGGGGTTTTTGCACAAGTTGCAGACAGCGCTAAGCGACATATAGTTTTGCAGGGCGCCGCAAATTTTCGCGACCTGGGCGGATATACTACTACGGATGGTCATCATGTTAAATGGGGTAAAATATACCGTAGTGCAGATATCAGCAAGTTAACTGAAGCAGACCTTGACTTATTGAAAAAACTAAACATTAATTATGATGTGGATTTGCGCGGCCATCAGGAATCGGCCCAGGCATCTGATAAATTAAATCCGGGCACCGACTATATTTTATGTCCTGCCGGTAGCGACAGTTTGAGCACCATGATGAAAGGCATGATCCTTGCCAAAGGAGTAGCCGGAGGCGACTCCGTGATTATCAATGATTTTTATAGCAAGACAACTTACCTTGGAGACCGTTACAGGCCTTTTTTTGGTAAATTATTAAGCTTACCGGATAATCAGAGCCTTGTGTTCCATTGTACCGCCGGAAAAGACCGGACGGGTATTGGCGCAGCTTTGCTTTTATATATTCTTGGTGTTCCTTATAAAACCATCGTTGAAGATTACACAGCAACGAATTATTATCGTAAAGACGAAAACAAAAAAGCGATAGATGGAATGGTTAAGTACATGCATATTGATAAAGATGTGGCCGGTGAAATGATGCTGGCAAAAAAAGAATATCTTGATGCCGCTTTTGCTGCTATTATAAAAAGATATGGATCAGTGGACGCGTTTTTAAGGACACAGATTGGTTTGGATGACAGAAAAATACAACACTTAAAAGCAGCATACTTAGAAAAGTAAATTATATTGTGATTTTAAAAATGTGAAGAGGGGCTTTAGCTTCTTTTATTGACAAACAACCATGGTGATCATAAGAAATGCCATCCGGGATGATATTCCATCATTAACTGTATTAATGTACGAGTTGGGCTACCCTACCACTGAAGCCGAAATGCAAACCAGGTTCGATGCTATTAGTAATCACCCAGATTACCGGACATTGGTTGCCATAACAGAAAATAGAGAGGTTGCCGGGATGATTGGACTTGTGAGATGTTATTTTTTTGAGCATAACGGCTTATATATCAGGATAGGTGCCTTAGTAGTAAGTGAAAACTACCGGAATAGGGCGATAGGGAAGAAATTAATGGCCTCCGCTGAAATCTGGGCGAAAGAAAACGGCGCTAATACAATTTTGATAAACAGCAGCAACCGCGAACAAAGAACGGTTGCACACGCATTTTATAAAAGTATTGGATACGAAGTCAAATCGTCCGGATTTGTAAAATATCTAATAGAACAATAAAATTATTCTGTCATTTTTTTAATCATCGTGGTCTTTGCCCGCAAGTTTCGCGGGATATGTTTTTTTGCCCTTAGCAGCATACCATAATATTTGATTCAACAAGTTGTCCCTTCCGCCGTCGACATGATCAAACTCCGGCAAAGCGGATGCTTTTGCAAAATATAAAGCTCTCCCTTTAAGTTTTGACAAACCTGGATTTATATCATTAAGAGGGATTTGGTTTTGCAGAACAGTATATGCGTAATCAGATGGTTTATTGGTAAAACAATCAAACATAGGCAAAGCGGTGGCATCAACAATATTCATCGGTGGTATTCCCAATATTTGTTCAATTGATCTTACAATACAGGTTTGGTTATAATTTGTAGAAACAGTCCTTTGCAAACGGCTGTATGGGCTTATCACAAATCCGGTTGTACGATAAGCTGAAACATGGTCCCAGCCGGCTTGCGAATCATCTTCGGTAACAAAGATCACCGTGTTTTTCCAAAAGCGGCTTTTGCTCACCGCCTCTACAATGCGGCCAAGGGCAAGGTCATTATCGGCTACCATAGATTCAGGCTTTGGCATTCCGGGGCGGGTGCCCTGGGTGTGATCAGCTGATAATGCCATTACCATCAATTGCGGCAATTCATCACCTGGCCTGGCTTCATATTCATTAAGCTCCTTGATAAATGCTTCCGCTCTTAGCTGGTCCGAAATTTTTAACTCATCCGAGCCGGGGTACTTTTGTGATAGTATAGGCCTTACCCGTGATATTGTACTGGTATTATAAAATTTAAAAGGAAGACCTGCTTTATAGTTGTTGTAGATGTCAGTTGCAGTCAGCTTTTCATCATAATGAGGTTTAGAGGCTTCGCCATATATTCTTACGGTTTTACCATGGTCGAGAGCATTATTCCAGATAAATCCGTTTGCGTCATAAACCAGGGCGTCTTCCTGTACATGTGGATAACTGCGAAACCAGGCGCGTACATTTTTCTCCACGTAGTCTGTCACCATAGCTGCATCGG
>JAQNCM010000313.1 GCA_029237615.1 Mucilaginibacter sp. | reverse complement strand
TCACCGGCTACCGGTTTAATGCCGGTTCCTTGTTGTGTTATCACATAATATAAACCTGAATCAGTTTTAGTAACGTTCAGTTTTTTATCAGCAATATATTTTTTAATGTTACCCGGTTCTGACTTTTTAGCTGTTTCTTCAATAGATTTAACATATTCTGTTAAACGGCCCTGGAAAACCTGGTCGCTAAGGCTTCCTTTAGCAATCACCTTTTCAACTTTTACCACATATACCTGGTATTTGCCCTTCATATTTGGCGGCCTTTGGCGGCCTTTGGTTAAAGTATCAATATTTAGCTTGATGATAGCACTGTCGCCTTCGCTCAGCATTTGTAATCCCTGGTAAATATCTCCTTTGGCTTGGGGCTTCTGCATTAGTTGCATAGCCGGATGGCCCATTTCATACGTACTGCCGATCACGGAGTCAGCATCATTTTTTAATGTCAGGTTAAGACTTACAAAATCGCCGGGTTTAATGCTTGGGCCGCCTTTATCTACAATAATGTTGTATAGCAATCCTCCGTCGCCTTTTTTAAATCCATTGCAACTTGCCAATCCAAAGGCCGCAAGCGCTAAAAACACTAGTTTTCTTTTCATTTTATTGTATTAATAGTTTTTTGTATTCGGGTAATATTAATTTAATTTGATTAATTGTATCTTCAAAGCCGACGTTTGATGTTCCACCTGCTGCGTTACGGTGCCCGCCGCCATTAAAATATTTTTTGCAAATATCGTTAGCAGGGAATTCACCTTTTGACCGTAACGAAAGCTTTACCATGTCGGTACGCTCAACTATAAATATTGCCAGTCTGATACCGGTTATAGATAAGGCATAGTTTACTATACCCTCGGTATCGCCCGTATTAACCTCAAATTTTTCGAGGTCGTGTTTATGTACGGCTATAATGGCTGTATTATATTCGTACAAAACCTCCAGCCGGTCTGACAAACAGGTTCCTAAAAACCGTAACCTGTTTTCGGATGAATTATTGTACACCAGGTCATGTATCCGGTAGTTAACCGCACCTGCGTCAATTAAATCGGCTATTATACGATGTACTGATGAGGTTGTATTAGGCAATGAGAAGGATGCCGAATCTGTCATGATGCCCGCATATAAACAGGTTGCAACATCTTTATTAATTAGCTTTTTATTATTCAGCTCTACCGCAATAAATGAATAAACCAGTTGTGCCGTTGCGCAGGCGTTGATATCCCAGTAGCGATAGTCGTCAAAATCTTCCGGCTCCAGGTGATGGTCAATCATAATTTTCAACGCGTCGCTTTTCCTAACCTGCTCGCCCATCTGGTTAATGCGGCCCAATGCGTTAAAATCAAGACAAAAAATTATTTTGGCATCTGCTATTAATGCGTCCGCTTCTTTTACGTTACCGGTATAAATAATCACTTCTCCGTTGCCGGGCATCCAGCTTAAAAATTGCGGATAATCGGTAGGCGTAATAACTTTAACGTGATGTCCCTGTTGTATAAGGTAATTATATAAACCCAAAGACGACCCCATAGCATCACCATCAGGCTTGTGATGAGTAGTAATAACTATTTTTTGAGGCTGCGCTAAAAGTTCAGAAAGCGAGGCAATATCTAACATCAATTTTAAAAAAGAGTTGCAAAGCTAAATAAATAAATTAAATACAACTATCTAATTTAATGTAAAAGCCTTTACGTTTTAATTGTAAAAAGCTACTTTTGCGGCGATTTGAATAGGTTGCAGTATATAAACTGTCTTAATTATAATTCCACCTGGTACGTAGATATAAATAAAAACAAAATAATTAAAGTAATTTCTGATGAAAGACAATAAAACATTTACAATGATTAAGCCTGATGCTGTTGCCAACGGGCACATTGGGGCAATTTTAGATCAAATAATAAAAGGTGGCTTTAAAATAACCGCCATGAAGTACCTCGCCTTAAGCGAAGAAAGAGCGGGACAATTTTATGAAGTTCATAAAGAGCGTCCATTTTATGGCGAATTGGTGCAATTTATGTCATCAGGACCTATTGTTGCTGCCATACTTGAAAAAGACAACGCGGTAGAAGATTTTCGTAAGCTTATAGGGGCTACAGACCCGGCAAAAGCCGAAAAAGGAACTATCCGTAATTTATTTGCAGAATCAATCGGAGCAAATGCAATACACGGTTCTGATTCTGCAGAAAATGCTAAGATTGAGGGTGACTTTTTCTTTTCGGGCCTCGAAAAGTTTTAAAACATTTAATTAAGCCGGGCGTTATCATAATATATAAAGCGCCCGGTTTTTTTATTTTTAATTTCTTAAAAAGAAGTACGTATTTTTATAACATTAAGGAAATATATTTTATATTTAACTCCTTAATAATAACCCGCATAACGTTATGAAACTATTACTAAAATATATATTATATACATTGCTGATAATAGTTTTAATATCGGGCACGATATTACTTTACAGAACCCACCCCGAAGCACAACTGGTATTCATACTTCCCGGACTTTTTATCCTTGCCTTTTCAAGAATGAGTGATGACCTTAAGTTCAAGACTATTTTCCCAAGGTGGACTAGAGGAAAATAATTTCATCGATAATTACACTTTTTGCTTCATCGTTTATTTTACTAATTATTTGCGCACGCATTAACATTAATTCGTTTTTTATTACAGACGATTCAATGCGCAGGAATAATTTTTTATCATGTATAAATAATTCTTTAGTGCGATTAGCGACCGACTTACCAACAAGCTCCGGCCAGGCAGCAATAACATGGGTTTCGTCAAAACGCTTTTTAATTTTATAAACCTGCAGCATTTGCTCTATGGCTTCTTTAAGCGATTTATCATTAGCCTTACGCATCTATTTCCCCTCCTTTTACCTTAAATAATTTAATATCGACCCCAATTTCATTAAATATATTTTTAACCCGGTTTACATTGGTATCGGTAATAAATACCTGTCCAAAATCGTGGTTTGATATCATTTGCATTAGTTTAGTAACCCGTTGGTCATCAAGTTTATCAAAAATATCGTCAAGCAATAACAGCGGCTTAAACCCTTTTTGCAGATTTAAAAAGCTATACTGTGCTAATTTTAATGCTATTAAAAATGATTTCTGCTGCCCTTGCGAGCCAAACTTCTTCATCGGCATGCCATGTATGGCAAATAAAAGATCATCTTTATGAATACCCATCGTAGTGCGCTCCAGGGCGCGGTCCTTCTCAATGTTCTTCTTCAATAAGGCAGCAAAGTTATCCTGCAGCAATTGCGACTCATATATCAATTCCACCTGCTCTGCATTGTCACTTAAAAACTGGTAGTGTTTGTTAAATATATCAGTGAACTTTTCCATAAAAGCTTTGCGCTTTTCAAAAATACGGTTCCCTGAGCCGGTTAATTGCTCGTCTAATACTTCTAATAAATTAGGATCATACCTTCCTGTATCCGCTATAAGCTTTAAAAGAGCGTTACGGTTACTTAATACCTTATTATAAATAATTACTTCGTCCAGGTATGAATTATCTGTTTGTGAAATAACATTATCTATAAATTTACGCCGTTCTTCGCTCCCTTCAATAATAATGCTGATGTCATAAGGCGATACCATTACCAGGGGGAACAAGCCGATATGATCAGCAAGGCGCTGATAATCTTTTTTATTCCGTTTAAATTGTTTTTTTTGATTCCGCTTAACCGAGCAGGCAACGGCTTCATGCTTTTCATTTTTGTTGAAGCTGCCCGTAATGATAAAAAAATCGGTGCCTTGTTTTATTTGCTGGCTATCAATAGGGTTAAAATAGCTCTTACACAGTGAAAGGTAATGAATTGCATCGAGCAGGTTGGTTTTTCCGGCGCCATTATTCCCGGTAAATACATTTACACCGTCACTAAAAGTAAGTTCTGCTTCAGCATAGTTTTTGAAATTGATAATTGATAGTTGCTGTAAATACATATAGAAGTGTTCAAATTTAGTGATTAGAGTTTAGAGATTGGGGATTAGTTGCTTAAGTATTATCCATAAATTATTTAATTAAAATAAGGTATTGCTAAAAATTTTGAAAACCGTATTTTTGCAA
>JAQNCM010000521.1 GCA_029237615.1 Mucilaginibacter sp. | reverse complement strand
TACCCTAGACGACGCGATACCAGGGAAGGCGGTGTGCATGTAGTTGAAGGGCGCATTTAACGCAGAGGTTGAAACTAATTAGGAGGTAATCACAGAAAGAGCTTAGGTTATAAACCCTTCTAAATGCGTTGGTCCTCTGTTTGCACCTAACTTCCTGCCACCCACCACTCCAGATATTATAGACTTGAAGGAGCCGACTTAAGTCTCGCTCTCCCCCCGGCCAAGGGGCTTCCTCGCGTGTTTTCCCATCCCGTTAGTTAACTACTCGCGCAGCGGCATTTTCTCGCGTTCCTCCGCTCGATTCTTCCTAGCCTGTTCCTCTTTCTTGCACGCCGCCGCAGCAAACTTACACCGACTCGATTCTCCCATCTTCATATCAACGTTGCCTCATCCCACATCACAGAGTGACTACCAATTTTGTCACGTTCCATTCATTCGCATGCAGCGGCTTTATTCAGACTTCTAGCGACAAACATCCGGCAGCTGTGAGCGCCGAGTTATCACCATGGACCGCATCAATCTCAATCACTTGGCCCAGAAGCCTGTTGGTGATCCGATTTACAATCTCTTTGCCAACATGCCCTCGTCGGAGGCCCAGGAGACGGAGAACGAGATCGTTAGTATTAATGTCTTAAAAATGTACCAAAAGGCATGTCTCACCTTCCAGCAAGAGTGCCTCGCCCTAGGAGAAGCCTCGTCGACTGCAGAGTATGAGCATCTGAAGCAGACCGTCGCGCAGTGTCTCGCAAGAGATTCGTCATCTCTAATGCAGCACCTCGCCGCGCTCGCAAGAGGTCCATCAACTCTAAGGAAGAAGCTCGCCGCGCTCGCCGTATCTGGTACCATCGACGCCACCAACCAGAATCCCATTGCACGCCACTTGAGGTATATCCGCTGGGCGGCTGATGGAAGGAGGGACGAGACCTCACCTTTCGTAACAGGTTCTCAGCAACGTCCATTGCCCACCACACCTGGGTTCCTGCCCTTGCCGCAAGGCGCCAGCCGCTGCGCAGCTTGCGGGAAGGAGAATGGCACCGTCATGTGTACTGGTTGCCGCGTCACTATGGGTGGCTACACCACGTATGGCGTCTCCTACTGCAACAAGCAGTGGCAGACTAAGCATTGGACAAGCCACAAGGCGAAGTGGCGCCGGATCGTCTGGCTGCAATGGCCATTCTCAACCACTGTCGCTGTCGTGAACCTTTCGTCAACGCAACACCTCTCTGGGAGTTCATTATTGCTGGTCAGACAGAATCCTCTTCCTTGAGCCTCTGGTGGCTGAGTCTGTGAAGTGCTATGCTCACATGTCAAGTAGATACTGTTGAATCTATCGAAGAAGTCACCTTTGTGCCTAGGAACATGGACGAACCAACTCGCATTGTCCGACCTGACATTACAGAGTTCAGTTCCCTACATGATCACACAGTTTTTCGCGCCACCCTCTCATGCGGACTCCAGATGGTCATTGATCCCACAAGCGCACAGTTCGGCTGGAGAGAGATTGTAGCCCCCTGGCAATCTTACGAGAAGCACCGGATCTACAAGGTGAACATGACGAAGGTCCTCAGCCCTCGGATGCTAGGTTGCTGCATCATAGACGAGCACTTTAACGACCGCCAAACAGCCGCGGACCGTATGCTGGAGATTCTTGCAAATGGGCTCAACAAGCAGCTTGAGCGGCGGTCAAAGCCTGGCATCCTAGCCCTTCTTCAGCTTAGCAACCACGATTTCGCCTTATCCCGAGATGCATTCGTTACCGCTTCCAATCGGGGGATCTCTCATCTTGTGCAGGAGATTAACCAGAAAGCAAGGCCCACCAGTCTCTACCCTCTTGGCTTCAAGATTAAAGGCCCATTGGACTTGCCAGTGGCCCGCAAGTTAGTCGACGCCTTCCATGTTACAGAGGAGGAGATAAAGAAAGCCGAACCGAAACTAATGACACGCACGGAACTTCAAATGGCATCAGCGCGTTGGAATAAGATTATCGAGCTTGGAGATATGCCAGGGTTTTCTAAGTAGGCGACTGGATGCTAGTAAGGCGCTACGATTTCATAGGGATAAAGAATTAAACTGAAAAGTACACAGGGTATATAATAGCTACATTATAAATTGCCGTGGTGTTAGCTAACGCAAAATAGAGATTTAAGCTTCTGCGCATGGGGTTGGTTGCCTATCAAGATCCCTTCGGAACAATCGGCACCAGCAGTGTCTGCGGACTCCGCACCTTGATCTGCTGCCTCACCCAGGCGAGCATGCGGTGGACGCATTGCTGCGCGTACGTGACTGACTTGTCAAATTCGTCATCCCACATGGCCAGCGCTACAGGCTGCAAAGCCGTCAGCGACGACTCGATGTGCGAGAGGTACACGGCCAGGCCCTGCAGCGCCTCGAGGACCTCGTACGCGATCGACGGCGACTCCGAGTCCTCTCCCGCCACGGCAGGGTGTGGAAAGAGGGCCTCGCCGAGGATATGCGCGCGGTGCCTCCCGCGCTGTTTGTCCTCGCCCAACCGGCGAACGTGCGGCTCCAGCCGCGCCCTCATGCCCTCGGCCAGGCCGTGCAGCACGCGCAGGCCGCCTTCGACCTCTTGGTCGTGGTGGATCAGCTGCGGGATCAGCTTCTCGTAGATCTCAAGCAGCTGCGCCGTCGTCTCGTATGTCTCGCACAGCCACAGTTCCATCTGCCGCTCCAGTCTGCTGTAATCTTCGACAGCAGGTGCGCTGGCTGCGTCGTGCTTCTGCGCAGCCCTCTCGACGGCTGCCGTCTGTTGCTCCGGGATCTGCGGGCCGTCGGTGCCGTCTGCGATCTTTTCGATCCTGACTGCGCCTGACTTGAACATCGGCTGCTTGGAGACGGGGTCCCACCGGTCTGCAATGCTGGTTAGACTCGACAGGCCAGGATAAAGACGCCTAGCCACTTACCGATTGTAAGCTCGTTGGCAGCTCTTGCCCGCCCGTCCGTAGAGTCCCAGTACCCGAAGTGGAAGGGAATGAAGACATGACCCGGGCCAACCATGCGTCCGACGCGACACTTCATCTCCACGGCGCCCCGCTTGGATCGCACAACAACCATCTCGCCGTCTGACACCCCAGCCTTTGCGGCATCGTGTTCCGAGATCCTTACCTCTGGCTCAGGGCAGCTCTTCTGCAGCGGCGTCCGGCCCGTCTTGGTGCGCGTGTGGAAATGGTACACGTTCCGGCCCGTCGACAGCCTGAGCGGAAAGTCCGAGTCCGGCTCTTCCATCGGAGGCGAGTAGTGGCAGGCTTTGAGGATGGCCCTGCCAGCCGGGTTCAAGTGTTCGTACTCGGCCTTGGTATAGGGCGCGCCCGTCTCCAGATCGTGACCGAAACTTTCGCAGTATTCGACATCTGTGAAGAAGACGCCATCCGCATACAGCCGTTCGGTGCCGTGGGGATTCTGCTCGTTGCAGGGCCACTGGATCCCCGAGCCTCCCGTGAGACGGTCGTAGCTTAGTCCGGTGTAGTCGCAGGGCCTGCCGGCAGACATCTTCTTCCAGGCCTCGAACACCTCCTCCGGCGTCTTGTAGGGAATGAGGTCGTTGCCGTCCATGTCTTTGAACCCCATCCTCTTGGCGTAGTCGAGGAAAATATCCAGATCCGACTTGCACTCTCCCGGAGGATCGACCGCCTTGTGCGAGATGTGGACTGTGCGGTCGACATTGGTGAAGCACCCCGTCTTCTCACCCCATTGCGCCGCGGGAAGAACAACGTCTGCGATGGCTGCTGTTTCCGTCATGTAGATATCCTGGCATACCACGAACAGGTCAGGCTGCGTCAAGATGCCCCGGACGCGCGGCAGATTCGGCAGACTGACGAGCGGGTTCGTGCAGCTGATCCAGAACATCTTGACGCTGCGGGCTTCCATGTAGTTGAGCAGGTTCATTATATGTGTCGGCTCGTTCCAGTGGGGGACCTGGATCGGCTCGATGTTCCAGAATCGTGCGAGCTCGGCCATGTGGCTCGGGTTCTGGTGGTTTCGGAAGCCGGGATACTCACCGTCGCATCCGGCCTCGCGGTTGTTCTGCGCGGTTGGCTGGCCGTTCATCTGCAGAATTCCGCTGCCGGGCTTCCCGATCATGCCGCGGAGGAGGTTGATGTTGTTGATCTGGCACGCGCTTGCGGTGGCTTGGTTGGACTGGTACACCCCCTGCAAAGCCGTCGAGAGCAGACTCCTTGTGGTCTCGAGGATTAGAGCTGCTTCTTCCAACTGTTCGACGGAGACCCCCGTGATTTTCTCGACGGTATGCGGATCATACTGTTCGACTGTGGCTTTGAGATCATCCAGTCCCACGACATGCTTAGCCAGGTACTGGGAGTCGACCCAGCCGTTCTTGAACATCAGATACTGGATTCCATTGAGCAGGGCGAGGTTGGTACCCACTCGCGGCGCAAGGTGGAGGGTCGCCCTGCGTGCCGACTCGGACAGTCGCGGATCTACCACGATGAGCTTGGGCGGTGCAGGTCCCTCCAAGCGATCCAAGACCCTGGACCATAGCACCGTCTGTGTCGCTGCCATGTTATGCCCCACCATGAAGATACACTCGGTGTAGTCAATGTCTGCGTAGGAACCAGGCTGGCCGTCAGAGCCGAACGACTCTCGCATCGCCGTTGCCGCGGTGGCAGTGCAGAGGCGCGTGTTCCCATCCCTGAATCAGACGAAAGGAGAATCTGCGTTAGAGCCAAAATAAAGGAGACTTTCCGCGAGCGGGATAAGAAGCTCACATGTGGAGGGTGTGCAGGCCAGCCTTGCCCACCATGGCCAAGGCATAGTACTCCTCCAGGAACAGCTGGCCGGTCGTGTAGAACGCAATGCTGTGGTTGGTGAGGTGCTTCTGGAGCTCCTTCGACTTTGCCACAATAAGGTCCATAGCCTCGTCCCACGACGCTCGCTCTAGACGGCCATTCCTCCGGATCAGAGGATGCGTCAAGCGATCCTCGCGATGCATGGCTCTCCATCTGTTGGAAGACTCAGCGTGAGGGACTGACTTCCTTAGGTGATAAGGCAAACGGTGAGAAGTAGTGTAACGACTGACCCATTTAGCCCTTTCGGTCCCAGACGCCCCTTGTTCACTCTGTCAGTAGCCCTTCCCCTGACGCCGACCACTTTGCCGTCCTTCACTCCGATGTCCAGTCCACAGCCGTTGCTTCAGTTGGTGCCAAGTCAGAACCCTACACGGTGTCGCTAGGACTATATTGGATGATACTTACCTGCACAACACACAAGCACTCTGCACCCAATTATCAGGTTCCTCGTCGCACGACTTATCGACTCGTGTCGGCCATTCGTCCTTGTAGGGTGTTCGGGGACCCCAAATGTCCTCGATAGAGTTGCGACTCTGGATTATAGGCGGTACGAATGAGTCTTGCGACAGGCACGGCAAGGCAAGATGTGTAAGGGGGATTCCAGGTTGTTCCCA
>JAQNCM010000500.1 GCA_029237615.1 Mucilaginibacter sp. | reverse complement strand
GCTCTTGACACTATAACCACCGAGGGATCGCAGCGAGATTGCGGCCCGGATCCGCTCCCATCGGGTGCGTCCCTCCCGGAATGACGCGCTCAGGTCCGTCACGGCACGCCAGACCGTGTCCGCTTCGGCGGCATCGGGTTCCCGCGGTGAGAAGATCGCGCGGTCGGCGACGGCAGCGAGAACCAGCGGTTGGATGCCGCCGACCGCCGCCGCGACCTCCGTTCTGGTCGGCGATTCCGGAGGTGTGTAGCCGTGGTCGAGTGCGGCATCCTCGAACTCCTGCCAGCCCCCGCTGATCCTCAGGATCGGCGTCGGTGCGCGTCGGCGCAGCGAACGCCTCCGCAGCTTGGCCACGACGATGGCGGCGAACGGCGACAGCAGGATCGCGGCTCCCAGCGCCACCCAGCCGAGCACTGCGAGCACGGCGAGCACGACCGCGAGGATCGGATCGGGGGTCTTCGGCTGGTCCTGGGAGCTGTCGGGCTGAGCCTGCGTGTTGTTCGACTTCGGCTGTTCCACCGGCGGCTGGACCGGCGACTGCGGCCTCGCGATCGTCGTCGGGGCTTGGGGCTGCTGCGCCGGGATGTCCCGCACCGGCGGCGTCGGATCGATGGTGACCCAGCCGTACTGAGCCGTGTTCACCTCGATCCAGGCGGACACGTCCGACCCGCGGATTTCGGTCGCGCCGCCACTCGATGCGTTCGAGGGGGCGAACCCGAAGACGACGCGCGCGGGGAAGCCGAGCTGCCTCGCCATGAGCGCCGCCGTCACCGCGTACTGTTCCTGGTCCCCGATCATGCGCTGGCCGGTCAGCAGTTCCGTGATCCGATCGGCGGCGTGCCCGGAGCGACTCGGGGGCTCCTTCGGCGAGACCCCGTGGCTGATGTATCCGGCCTGCTTCATCGCCGCGATCATCGCCACGAGCCGTGCACCGGGCCCATTGACGCCGGTCACCCAGCCGTCGAGGGTCGACGAGAGCTGGTCGGGAAGCACCCCGATCGGCGGCACTTCGGCGATGCCGGGTCTCAGCGATGCGAGCTGCGCGTCGTTCGGCTGCCGCGGAATGACCGCGCTGATGCGGTAACTGTCTCCGCTGGCGAGCTGGCGCACGTCGGCGGCGGTGCCGCTCGCGTTGTTGTAGTAGAACGCGTCGCGCAGCGCGGCGGCGTCGCTCCCCGAGAACTCGATGTTCTCGAACTTGCCGATCGTGGGAAGCCAGACCCCGCTGTAACCGCCAACGGTCACCCCGAGCGTGACCTGTGTGCCTGCCACCGAGGACTGGTCGAAGGTGTACGGCACACGAGTGAAGGAGCCGGACAGGCTCGCGACCATGTCGCTGCCCACCGTGTACGCGATGCCGTCGTAGGTGTCGAGGGTAGCGACGCGGATGCGACCGCCGCTCGGCAGGCCGGTCACGGTGAGCATCACGCTGCCGGCCGTAGACGACTGCTCGTAGCGTCGGAATCCGCTGAGCGGGCTCGGATAGTTGCGCGGGTCGAACGGCTTCTCGATGGCGGTGCGAAGCACGGCGCGCTGGGCCGTCGGAGGTACGGCCAGGGTTGCGGCGACCGCGGAACCGCCGGCGATGGCCATGATGACCGCGGCGCCCAGCATGGTGCGGTAACCGACGAACCCGTGGTCCGCCACGGTCTCGAGCGGTCTCCCGTCAGCATCCACCGCCTGGGCGGCGAGAAACCTGATCGCCTCGCGCCGGCGGTACCAGCGCCTCCAGATGAACCAGACGAGCACGACAGCGAGAAGCCCGAGGGAGAGCTCTAACGGCCAATTCGCTGAAGCCGGACCGAGGAGGTTGGCGACGAGATACAGAACGATCGGAGCGAGCGCGCCGAGTTCGCCCCACTTCGAACGGAGTGCGACGGAGAGTCCGACGACCGCCGTTGACAGCACCAGCACCAGGGCGGGAACCAGGAGCGCCTGGTAGGTACCGACGGGCAGGGTGATCGTGAGCAGTTGCTTCCAGGCGAGCGCGGTGCCGGTAACAAGGTCGAGCAGGCCCTGCAGCGACGGAAGAAATCCGTAGACGGTGGATGTCGGGACCGCGAGCGGGACGCCGAGCACGAGGTACGCGACGATCGAGGCCAGCAGGACGAAGAGGCTCGACCAGCGATAGAGCGCCCCCAGAATTGCGATGGCCGACCCGACGGCCATCGTGACCGCGACGAGGATGACGAGCTGGCTGCTCTGGTAGATCGGCCAGAGCGCGACCGACGCGATCGCCGTCGCCAACCACAGCATCGTCGTGTTGACCACGACGAAACCGAGGCGAAGGCGACGCCGGTTTCTCATGCCGCCGCGGCTCTCGCGAGGGATTTCTGGAGGTCTTCGAGATATCCGATGGTCAGCACGCTGAGCCCCGCGACGCGACGGAGCCCGGGGATCACCTCCGGATCGCAGACCACGGCGACGACCTCGACGCCCGCAGGGAACTTGGTTGATGCCGCACGCAACTCGGCCGGCGTCGCCAGGGACCCGCAGACGAGGAATGCGACCGAGATCCCGACCACTTCGTCCCCCGTCACGCGCGCGACGTCCACGATGCCGAGGGCGGAATCCGCGTGTTCCACGACGGCGAGGTCGTCCAGCAGCCGGCTCCTCGTGAGAGTGTCGAGATGCCGGACCGCAAACACCTTGTGCTTGGCGAACTCGGGAGTCTTCTCGCTCACGACGACGGAGACGTTCCTCGCGTCGCGGATCGCCCGTGCTCCGAGCGACCCGGCGACGCTTACCGCCATCTCGAACTCTTCCTCCGTCGCGTAGTTCGCGGTCGCGAGGCTCAGCGCGATGACCAGGTG
>JAQNCM010000267.1 GCA_029237615.1 Mucilaginibacter sp. | reverse complement strand
ATGCAAATAGAAAAGCGGGATATAAAAAATGCATATAGTTATGCGGGATTGGAACTATACAAAAGTACGAAAAATATAAAAAAATTGGCAATTAAAGCCAATAATATCAGTAATTTTTTTCTTTTTTGGCGCAACTTTTTTCTTTTTTTGTGAAGATAAAACAGCCTTTAGATTTAAATATTACATCCTTTTATTAACCTAAAAAAACTGGCAAGGCTTGATCTACTACTACTAAGTTTTGGTTTACTGTTTTTATTTAGTGTCTCACTACCTGGAGCATAACCTGTATCACCACCTAAACCAGTACCTGTTCAGCGCCTGCTATAACTATTTATCTGACAGTGCATTATGACGATTTATTAACGCCATGAAACTTGCGCAATTTACGTGTCGTTTTGTAGTTCAATTTTAGATGATTTTTGTCCCTCATCAACTAATCCAAATAGCTTAAAACAATTTCGCTGTGCTTTTTTTATCAGATAAAATAACAATTATGGTTGATTGGCATATTGGCTGTTCAGGTTTTCATTACAAGCATTGGAAAGGCCCGTTTTATCCTCCGGACCTGCCCCAGCGGAAATGGTTTGATTTTTATTGTGAGCATTTTAAGACCCTTGAGCTCAATGTTACCTTTTACCGTTTCCCGCAATTATCTTTTCTGCAAACGTGGTATCAAAAATGCCCGGCGGATTTTCGCTTTGCTGTTAAAGCGCCGCGTGCAATTACCCATTACAAAAAATTCAATGATGCAGCGCAACTGATAACAAGCTTTTACGATACCATCAATAACGGCTTGCAGGAAAAATTAGGCCCGGTGCTATTCCAGCTTCCACCCAGTTATATTTATGATGAGCTGAAACTCGACCGTATTATAAACAGTTTGAACCCCTCATTTAAAAATGTAGTTGAATTGCGGCATGAAAGCTGGTGGTGCAAAGATGTTTATGAAAAACTAGCACAACATCATATTACCTTTTGCGGTATGAGCCACCCAACACTGCCTGATGAAATTGTAGTAAATACCCCGGTTATTTACTTTCGTTTTCATGGAGTGCCTAATCTTTATAGCTCGCCTTATTCGACGGAAGATCTTCAAAAGGTTGTCGACACGGCTAAAGATAACAAGACGATAAAGGAAGCCTGGTTTTATTTCAATAATGATGTTAATGCATCGGCAATTGTGAACGCAAAGGAAATGATAAGAATGGTTGGGCGAAACTCCCCAGCTTTGTCATACTAAGCATCGCGAAGTATCTTCTCCGACTAAAATATTCACTCTCCCGGTCAGGGAGCAGAAGATTCTTCACTGCGTTCAGAATGACAATTGAATGGTACCTGAACTACTGGATAATGCTTTTAGGTTTTCTTTTTATAACCCCTGCCTTGCAAAGGAAATCACAGGGTCATTGGATAAAAATTCCTCAGCTTTGTCATACTAAGCATCGCGAAGTATCTTCTCCAACTAAAATATTCAACTTCCTGGTCAGGAATAGATCCTTCACTGCGTTCAGGATGACAATTGAATAGAACTATCCTTCACTGCTGTGATGATGTTTTTTGCGCTTCTTCTTGTGACTTTCGGCCTTATGCTTTTTAGATTTATGGCTTTCAGATTTATTATTCTTTGTGATGGTTGCCTGCTGTTCCGGTTCCTTATTTTTAACAGGCGCAGTAGTAACCGCTTTTGTTGAATCCTTACTTAGCTCTTTAATGGTAAACTCGTTATTTCGAAGGCCATACTCAAACTTTCGTTTCTGCCCGGTTGCTTTGGCATCTTTCCCATTCCCGTCATAAACAGGAAATTCACGGAATAATTTGCCGTCTTCAATATAAAAACTGTCCTGTCCGCGGTAGCCTTGTCTTTGCTTTTTGGTAAGTTTAGGAAAATCGAGCTTTTGGGCCTTGCTGCTGTTGTTACTAAACTCAAAGGCGTAAATGTTAGTGTAATTATTAGTGTCCTTCCCTTTTGCCTGTATCAGTATCTCGGGGTTGCCATCCAGGTCCATATCTGAGTTGTAAACATCAACAATAGTTCCATCCAGATCGCCGGTTGTGGTTGTAAACTTGGCTGCTGCAGAGTCAGAATGCAGTATCTCGAACGAGCCGGTTGTTGCTGAGCCTCTCCCCCAGCTTAATATGTCATAATCCTGCCCCGGCGAAACTTCTATCAGTTTATGAAACCTGAACGGTTCCATCACTACAGTTTTTTTTGGTATCACAGCAGTTCCGCCGGCCGGTTTTTCATTATTACCGCATCCTGCCATAAAACAACCGCCTATCAATATCAATAAATAAAACAGGAATATTTTTTTCATAACAGTTTTAGTAGTACATCATATCAGGCGATAGCTCTCCTTTTGGTTTACCCGGAATGGTCATAAATGCCTTCAGGCTGCCCGAACTACCGGCATCAAAATATTTTATGGTTATTTTGTGGTAGCCCTTTAATAAAGGTACGGATCCGCCCTGGTCAAAAACACCGTGCTTGCCATCGTTGTCAACCACCGGCTGATCATCTATCAATAAAGAAGAACCATTAGCAGAAGCCGTTGTAAACCCGTAATTACCATCAGTATCAATACGAATATAGCCGTTATATATTACCCCAAAGCCCTTTATATTTTTTTTGAAGGCAGCATTATTAAAGCTTAAAGCGATACCCGTATCAATAACGGCAGCATCATTTAGCTGACTCAGGCCGGTGAATTCCCCGCTAAAAAGTGTATACTTTAGTCCGGTGGTTTTGCCCCGGTAGTTAACCGGCTTTAAAGGAGTCTTATTGTACATAGTGGCAGTAGTAACCTGGCTTCTCTTTCCCGACGGCGTGATTACAATGGTCTTTAATTCACGGTATTGATCCGGCGGAACATTATAGGTCATTGGTATAGTGTACACTAAGTCTGTTTCGCGTGGTGTATATCCATCAATTGTATAATAAACTTTGGCGCCTGTAACAGATGGCTTTAAATTCACATTTAATTGTGACCCAAACATAATGGTATCCTGTGTACCAATCGCTGTTGGCACCCGGTAATCAAAGTTACTGGCTTCAAACCGTGCTAAATGCGATGGTAACCTCGTATTGGCAAAATCAATATAATTTTTATTAGCCAAAGGCGACCATGCTACTTCTGATAGGGCAAGTACCCTTGGCAGTATCATATACTCCACTTTGCTTTCAGTTGGAATATATTCTGTCCATAAATTAGCCTGTACGCCTACAATAAACTTTTGCTGATCGGGCGTTAAAACCGCAGGGATAGGATTATAGCTGTATATTTTACTTAAAGGGTCGTAACCGCCAATGCTTAAAGGCTCTTCGTTTAGCTTGCCCTGCTGCGCATCAATATACATACCACCGCTGCCCGGTGTCATAACAACGTTATGGTTTTGTTGTGCGGCTGCAATACCGCCGGCCTCTCCGCGCCAGCTCATTACCGTAGCGTTTGGCGAAAGGCCGCCTTCCAGTATCTCATCCCAGCCAATAATGCTGCGGCCTTTTGAATTTACAAATTTTTCTATGCGCTGTATAAAATAGCTTTGCAGCTTATCTTCCTTAGAGGATACTTTATCGTCTTTTAAACCTAATTTTTTTATCAGGTTCTGGCAAAAGGCAGATTGTTTCCAGGCATCTTTAGGAGCTTCATCTCCACCTATATGAATGTATTTACCTGGGAACAAGGCCATCACTTCTGTTAATACATCCTGTAAAAAATTAAAGGTTTTATCAGACGGGCAATAAATATCATGGAACACACCCCAGGTTTCGGAAACTTTATAGCTAAGTGACGGATCGCAGCTTAATTCGGGATAAGCAGTTAAAGCAGCTTCCGAGTGGCCGGGCATCTCAATTTCGGGTACTATATTGATATATCTGTCAGCGGCATATTTTACAACTTCGCGGATCTGATCCTGCGTGTAATAACCGCCGACCGGCGTGTTATCAAATTGCTGTGGTGTACGGTCGTGGTAATTACCAATAACGGTTTGTGCCCGCAGACTGCCCACCTGGGTTAGCTTAGGGTATTTTTTTATTTCGATGCGCCAGCCCTGGTCGTCAGTTAAATGCCAGTGAAAGTTATTGAGCTTATAGGCAGCCATCACATCGATATATTTTTTTACGAATTCAACCGAAAAGAAATGACGGCATACATCGAGCATTAAACCACGATAGCCGAAGCGCGGATAATCTTCGATTTGCACACAAGGCAATTTAGCAACCGCAGCCCTATCGGCAGGCATCATTTGTATCAGCGTTTGGATACCATAAAAAAGACCCGCGCCTTTCCCGGCAATTATTATTTGCTGGGGGGTTATGGTTAAGCGGTATCCATCTACAGGTAAATTGTCAGTACCTGCCGCGGTAAGCACCAGGCTATTTGGCGTACTAACCCCATTATTTGCTTTAGGCTGCACATGCAGCATTGCCTTGTTTTGTAAATAATCGATTAAAAAAACAACTGCCTTATTGTTTACACTGTCGGCAAGCAGGATGGTTTGCTGACTCAATAAAAATATACCCGTTATTTTTTTTATGGAAACCGGGGCGGGGATTATACCAGCATCCTGGTTGGTATCCTGCGCATTAACGGTGCAGGTGGAAACGGCTATGAGAAAGCACAGCGACAGGGAAATCTTTTTATACATAAAGCAATTAGTTCTGTTTTTATAAGGTTGTGAAGTTAAGAGATTTTGGAAATAAACATCACCTTACAGATGTAAAAAATCTGTAGCTAAACTATAAAGCCATCCTGAACTTAATCGGATGGCTTTATATTATTTTTTCTCTTCTTTAACAGCTTCAACAGCAGGTTTGGTCTTTTTAAGATCATGAGGCCGGCTTTTACCGTAAGAACCCATTGCTATTTTTCCCTTTTTTGATTTTTTATCGCCTTTTCCCATGGTAGTATATTTTGGTTGTGATGTTATTTATCAATAATACGATTATAATAACATATTAAGGCGATTTGTTTGATTTCAGTTGATTTTTGATGGCAAGACTTTCCTGTTAATCTCTAACCTCCAGCCTCCAATCACAACCTAAGCTGTCACCACATGTTCTTTGGCTGCCAGGTATCTTTCTGCATCAATGGCAGCCATACAACCAGAGCCGGCGGCTGTAACTGCCTGGCGGTAAATATGATCCTGGGCATCACCGCAGCAAAATACACCTTCAACATTTGTGGTGGTTGAGCCGGGCGTAGTTTTAATATAACCGGTTTCGTCCATATGGATCCAGCCTCTAAAAATATCAGTGTTGGGATGATGTCCTATCGCCACAAAAAACCCGGTTACATCCAGTGTTTTTACTTCGTTTGTCTGGTTGTTTGTCACAGTTACACCTGTTACGCTTTGTCCATCTCCAACTATTTCTTTTGTTTCGGTGTTATATAATATCTCAATGTTTTTTGTACTTAATACCCTATGCACCATAGCTTTAGATGCCCTGAACTCATCCCTACGGACGATCATATATACCTTACGGCATAATTTGGCAAGATACGTTGCTTCTTCAGCAGCAGTATCGCCTGCACCTACAATAGCTACATCCTGTCCTTTAAAAAAGAACCCATCGCAAACCGCACAGGCAGAAACACCAAAACCGCTATACTTTTGTTCAGATTCCAAACCAAGCCATTTTGCTGATGCGCCTGTAGAAATGATCACAGTATCAGCTAATATGGTTTTATTTTCGTCAACTATAACTTTATGAGGCAAACAGGAAAAATCCACTGCACTTACATAGCCGTAGCGGATATCAGTACCCAGACGTTCGGCCTGTTTCCGAAAATCTTCCATCATTTCGGGGCCCATTATTCCGTTGGGATAACCCGGATAATTTTCAACATCAGTGGTTTGCGTAAGCTGACCGCCCGCAAGCAGCCCGGTGTACATTACAGGTTTCAGATCAGCGCGCGAAGCATAAATAGCAGCAGTGTAACCGGCAGGGCCGGAACCTATGATAAGGCATTTAACGTGTTCAGTATCTTGAGACATTCATATTTAAATTGAGAAGCAAATTTAAGTTTTAAAACGCATTGAGCCAATAGATAAACGTCACCTTATTGCCATAGATATCTACTATTCCTTTAATTTTTGTAACAAATTGTACATAGCATAATAATACAAAGGCAATTCCGCGAATAGTGTGGCTGCCAATAATTGATTGTAGGTATGTACTGATGCGTTTCGCTTTAAAATTATTGTCGACCAAATCACTTCATCATCAATGATACCCTCTGAATAAGCAGCCGAATAAACAGATCTTGGACTATTTAAATCAAACAAACCCCGTTTTTCCAGAAATTGCTTAAGCGTTTTCCAGGCTAAATCGAAACAATATTCAAATCTTTGAATGGCTCCGTCACGTTCCAATTCAGATGGATTTTCAAGGAGTGCCTCTTTAAAGGTTTTTAAAGCCTGCTCAAATGTTGCAATTTTTGAATTCAGGTAATCCGTCATATACTTTCAACATTGTTCAATGCCACTAATTTAAACCCGGGGTCAACTTCATTAAAGTTAACCAGGTCGATTTTAAAAAGCATTGGTAAGTTTTCAATATCAGCATTGATCTTTGATAACTGATATGAAGTTATATTATCATCCGAAATAATCCCGACATCTATGTCTGAACGGGACAAAGAAGCTTTATTTGCCTGGGATCCAAAAATAAAAGCGCGGTATGACAGACCTGACAGGTTTTTATCAAAAATCTCTTTTAACCAATTTATTATTTGTTCCCTGCGCTCCATTAATACAAATATATCAAAAATACTACTTCCCGGTATTCGCCTTTAAAACCCTTAGGAAGTTTCCGCCTAAAACTTTATCGATGTCTTTTTCGGTATAGCCAATTTTAAGGAGCTCGGCGGTAATTTTCGGATAGTCGGTTACATCATCCATTCCCATGGGGTAAGAAGGAGCGCCGTCAAAGTCGGAGCCGATGCCTACATGGTCGACACCGATCAATTTGGCTATATAGTCGATATGTTTAATTAGCAGGCTCAATGGCGGACGAATAGCGTCCGACTCAGTTTTGTGAATCTTAAAAAGCCTGTCGCTGGCCAGGTCAATATCGTTATAGACCTTTGTAAGCGAATCCAATTCGACTTTATGCACGGTTAAAAATTGTGCGGCTTTTTTATCAAAGGTGCTATCGACAAAGCCGCTGTAAAAATTAACAAATACCACACCGCCATTTTTTGCCAGCGCTTTCAACTGGTCGTCCTTTAAATTGCGCCTGAAAGGGTTTAAAGCATAAGCGCAGCTATGCGAGGCTATCACAGGCTTGGTAGTGGTTGCCAGCA
>JAQNCM010000601.1 GCA_029237615.1 Mucilaginibacter sp. | reverse complement strand
GAGCACGGGCTCCGGAAGCGCTCAGTGCGCTATGTGATTCTCTCCGCGCCGTTCGCATCCGGGGTCGGGATCTACGCCTTCTATGCGCTGCAGCCCTATCTACTAGAGCTCTACGGCGACAGGACGGCCTATTCGATCGCCGGACTGGCCGCGGCCGTCCTCTCACTGGCGCAGGTGGCCGGCGGCGTGCTCGCACCCCGGATCCGCGGGCTGTTCGCCAGTCGGACCACCACAGTGATCGGCGCTTCCCTCACGAGCATCGTCGCGCTCGTGGTGCTGGGCGTGAACAGTCTCTTCTGGCTCGCGATCGTCTTGCTGGTGGCCTGGGGGTTCGTGTTCGCCGTTGCAGGACCGGTGCGGCAGGCCTACCTCAACGACATGATCCCGTCGAAACAGCGGGCGACTGTTCTCTCATTCGACTCGCTGTTCGGCAGCCTCGGCGGGGTATTCATCCAACCGGCCCTCGGTCGTGCCGCCGACCTCTGGGGCTACGGGGCCTCCCTGGTGATCGGTGGCGCTGTGGAGCTCATCGGGATCCCGTTCCTGTTCGCCAGCCGGCGACAGCGCGACCCGGCCGACACGAACAGGGAGCGCGAAGACGTCGCCGCGCCAGAGGTGCCGTGAATCGCGAATGCGCGCAGTTTGACGACGCGCACCGACCACGTCATCGCCGGCGCAAGCCTCACCCAGGAGGCTGTCGCTATCGGCTCAGTGCGGCGACAACCGTCTGAGCGTCCTGCCAGTAGGTGGTGTAGAAGTTCGGGTCGGCATTGACCTGCACGGCGTGGGCGGCCTGCGTCGGTGTGAGTGACTTCCAGCCGGGCATCCCGGTCAGTTTGAGGAAGAAGTTCCGCGCGGCGGTGTACGGATCCATGCGATCGGCGAGGGTTCCCCACGCGCCGTTTGCGCGTTGCTGGAAGAGCCCTCTGCTGTCGGCCCCCGCCGCGTCCCCGTAGTTCAGGTTGCGCAACCCCGATTCGCCCATGGCCGTCATCACACCGATGGCCTGGGTGTGAGTGCCGATTCCGAGGGAGCGAGCCGCATTGATGATGTGGGCGGCGTTGACCAGGCGGTCCTGGCAGAATCCTGCGATCGGACCGGCCGGGACGGAGATCGTTCCGACGGCGACCGGGGCGACTGCGGGGCAAACGGGTGCTGTCGCTTTCGCCGCCGGACCGGTGTGCTGCGCCAACAACTGATTGGCTCCCCAGACAAGTCCGGTGATCAGGACTCCGCCTATGCAGATGGCGGCGAGAGCGCGAACGACGAACCTCCGCATGCGCCCTCCTCGACCTCGGACTGCCATGCTCGTCGATCCGGGCGAGCAAAAGCTGGGAAATCACGGAACGCCCGCTGGACGTCATCCGGGACGGCCGGTGCGTCACAGGATCTGGTACTTCTCCCATACAGTTCGAAGGGTCGCGCCAGCGACGAGTTCTTCCAGCACCGTCGATTCTCCCGACGCTCGCGCGGTCGCCACGGCGAGCACCTCCGCTTCGGCGCTACGGGGGATGACAACGGTCCCGTCCTCGTCCGCCATGACGAGGTCGCCGGGTGAGATCAGTACCTCACCAATGGTGACTGGCCCGTGAGCGGACTGAAGCTGCATCCTGCCCCGGTAGTCGATGGGTCGGCTGCTGCGGGCGAACGCGCCGAAGCCGAGTGCCGCGATCTTGTCACGGTCACGCAGGTTCCCGTCGGTGATCATGCCAACGGCCCCGCGCCCGATGGCAGCGGCGCTGAATAGTTCTCCCCAGAACGCGGACGCGTTCGAAGCTCCGGTCGCGATGACGATGAGATCGCCGGGCTCGGCTGCGTCGATGAAATCAATGGCTGCGTCGTAAGGATGCTGCGGATCCAAATCGAGCGCCGGCACGAATTCTGCGGTGCGCGCACGCCCGAAAATCCGCGTGCCTGGCGTCGCACATTCGAGCCGTGATTCGAGCACCTGGTTACGCAGCCCGACGGTGTCCAGGGCGTCGGACAGGATCGCAGACGTGAAACCGGTCATCACAGGACCTCCACCGTTGCGTTCTCGATCGCATCCCAGTCATAGACTGCGCCCAGTCCGGCGCCGCTGGGCGCGAACGCGTAGCCGTCCCTGATGTCGAGCGGTTCGGCCAGGCCGAAGCCGAAGTCCTCGATCGGGTAGAGCAATTCCAACCAGCCCGTGTTCGAGATCGCCAGCGCGGTATGAAGATTCGCGAGTTCGAGCGGGTGGTAGATCGCGGTGTGCAACTCGCAGGACATGCCGAACGCCTCCGCGAGGTGGGCAGTCTTGAGCGCCGAGGTGATGCCTCCACGCCAGGAGGGGTCGGTGCGCACGATGTCGACCGCACCGCTCGAGATGTACTGCGCCGTGAGATGGCTGCCGCCGGCGATCGTCTCGGTGCCGGCGATCGGAATGTCCAGCTGGTGGGTGAGCTTCTTGAGCGACTCGAAGTCGTAGTCGTACACAGGCTCCTCGAACCACAGGTATCCGAGAGACTCGAGGAAGCGGCCGATGCGCAGCGCCTCCTCGAAGGTGTGCGTCGCCACCGGGTCGGCCATCAGGGCGAAGTCCGGGCCGACCGCGTCGCGCACCGCGGCATAGACCTCAAGATCGAGGGGCCCCGGACCGGGAGGATGCACCTTATAGCCGCGGAAACCGCGTGCCCGAACCTCGCGCGCCTGGGCCGCGTATTCGTCCGGCGTGCCGAGGAACATCGAGCTTACATAGACGGCCCGACGATCGGCGGCCGTGCCGATCAGCTCATGAATCGGCAGGTCTGCCCGTATGCCGGCAATGTCCCAGGTAGCCACGTCAAATGGCCCGAAGGCATAGATCGGTGAGTGGTTCCAACGCCTGTCGAACCAACGGAATTCGAGGGCGTTCTTCTCTCGGGCGAGAGGATTGCGACCGAGAAAGAACGGCCGAATCTGCGCGAAGGCTCGTGCGGTGATCCGCGAATCCAGCCCCCCTGAGCCGAACGAGACGCCAGTGATCCCTTCGTCTGTTTTCATTGAGAGCACGACGACGTCGGGCGCCGCACCTCCTCGAAGGTTGGCCTCATCGACCGCGTCGTCGGTCAGCCCCAGGCGGCAAGCCCGTATCTCTATCTCGGTGATCTTCACTTATGTCTCCTCGGTGTTGTGCAAGCGGGACAGCCCGCGCTCTTGGGTCGACTCGCGCATGACAAGGTGCGGTGTCGGTTC
>JAQNCM010000248.1 GCA_029237615.1 Mucilaginibacter sp. | reverse complement strand
TTATATGCGCGTCAATTTTTCGCTGAGGCTTAAATTTTAAATGAACATTATTAATATCATGAATGGTCATTATCTTTTTAGCATTCACGCTATAAGGCCTTAACCGGCAGGTTTGATCAGTAAAATGGACCAGATCGAATTTATTTCGAGCCGGAAAAAAAATATTATGCAGCCTTGATAGATACATAATATCCACTTTCCCATCAAAAAAATAAGGCATGTTTTTAAACATGTAATATGCCAACTTAAATCTGTTGGCGTTTTGCGCGATAAGAGCATCACCAAGCCCTTTTCCAAACGAAAAATAACCCGAATTAGCATTTTTCATTGAATCAAAAGTGACTAATACTGCTGGTTTTGCCATTTGTTTTATTTAATTGCTGATACCGTATAAATTCAGCGACTTTAACAATCAGAGAGATACTACTTAACTATTTTGTAATTGCGGTATTCGCTAACACGCCAGCCGGTAACATCTTCAATTTTTTGTAAAGCCTTTCTCCTGAAGGTCATTTTTTTATGAAGCTCTTTAAAATCAATATTAAGCTTCCAGTTAGTGGCTGCAATCCGCTTTTGCATTACCGCAGGGTGGGTGCCGGTAAAGTGAATTAACCTGTCGGCATTTTTGTAATCAAATTCAAAAGTTTCGGGCAGGTTTTGCGCCATCCAGTTATCATCATGATAAAACTGGTTAAAGTTTAACAGCTTGTTTTTTAAACCGGCAGGTGGCTTTACCCAACCATAATGATAAATATAAGCATCTATCAGCTTAACATTAATTTTGCGCCCACTCAGCCTGAATCCCTGCGCATCACGATAAGAATGGATAGCCTTATTATTTCTCAATATCCTTATCTCTCGTCTATACCATCTCCGCGAATGGCCATAGTAATCATAAGAGCCATAAAAATGGAGATACTTGAACAACAAACCTTCTATACGGGCATCATTTAAGTTGTCCTCCATTTCCTTTTTAATTGCCAGCAGGTATTTTTCATGAACACACTCGTCTCCCTGTATATAAAAGGCCCAGTCTGCATCAGCCGATACACCATTAAATGCTATATCCGTTTGGGCAGCAAACACCGTACCTCCTTCGCGCAAGGTATCATCCCAAACCGTATTGATAATTTTGATCTTTGGCGAGTTGATACCATTTATCAATGCTGCGGTTTCATCGTCGCTTTTACCGAGCGCTACTATAAACTCATCGCATAAAGGCAGTACAGAAGTTATAGCCTCAACAATGGGATAATCATTTTTTACTGCATTCCTGATAAAAGTAAACCCGGCAACCTTCATTAAATCAACATATTTTAGCGATGAAGGGCAAATATAGTTATCTCCGGCTTTCTCTTTATATTATTATAGCTATGTGATGGTTTTCATCTTATTTTTGTTCCTTTATCAAATAATATGTTAAATGCCGACAACGATAAACCCGCTTACATTGATTTCAGATCAGTTGCACGAGCTTTAACTATTGTTGAAAATGACCTGACAGGCGCCGATGGACTTTTAAAAAGTTTGTCTTTTAATAAAAATGTGCCGGTGATAGGCATAACCGGGCCACCCGGAGCAGGGAAAAGCACTCTCGTAAATTCGCTGATAAGCCATTTACTAATGGATAGTCACAAAATAGCTGTTTTAGCCGTTGATCCCAGCTCGCCTTTTAATTTTGGCTCTTTATTAGGCGACCGGATCCGGATGGCACTGCATTTTAACCATCCGGATGTTTTTATCAGGTCGCTGGCAACGCGCGGGTCATTAGGTGGCTTGTCTGTAAAAACCATTGAAATGGCCGATGTTTTGCGTGCTGCAGGATTTGATTATATATTAATTGAAACGGTTGGCGTAGGGCAGTCAGAAATTGAAATTGCAGGCCTTGCCGATATTACCTTATTAGTTTTGGTGCCCGAAAGCGGTGATGAAATTCAAAACATTAAATCGGGTTTAATGGAAATTGCCGACGTCTTTATCATAAATAAGGCCGACAGGGCAGATGCTGATTTGTTTACAAATAATTTAAAAAAGATCCTATTGCAAAAGGACGGCCATCAACCGCCGGTTTTTAAAACGATTGCCTCACAAGGCGAGGGAATAGCAGATGTTATTGACTTCATTGTTTCAGCGTCTCCCCTGCAAAACATCCGCAAGGAAATCCTACTGGCTGACAAAGCATACAAGCTGATACAACACAAACGTATGGCAACAGTTGATAAGAAAAAACTCCGGCAGGCTATTGCAAAAGCATCAGCCAAACCGGAGTTCAATCTCTATAATTTTATTGAAAGCTATTTTTAATTTCGGATTAATGTAATTCCGGGATCTGACATCCAAAATTTAGCTATTCATAATCTCTTCTATATGATCCGCCTCAACAGGGATGTCCGCCATCAGGTCAATATTGCCGTCTTTAGTTATTAATATATCATTTTCAATTCTTACTGCAAAGCCCTCTTCGGGTATATAAATTCCAGGTTCGCAGGTTAAGATATTACCTACCTTAAAAGGTCTGTACCTGCTGGCAAAGTCGTGTACATCCAGGCCTAAATGGTGCGAGGTTCCATGCATAAAATATTTTTTATACAGCGGCATTTTAGGATCCTGGTTAGCAACATCTTGTTTATCTAATAAACCTAAGCCAATTAACTCCTCAGTCATTATTTTTCCGACTTCATCATGGTAATCATTCCATATTGCACCGGCAACAATAAGTTTGGTAGCGGCCCGCATCACACGCAACACCGCATTATAAACATCACGCTGCCGTTTTGTAAAACGCCCGTTAACAGGCACCGTACGGCTCATATCTGCATTGTAGTTGGCATACTCCGCAGCAAAATCAAATAAAATAACATCGCCATCCTTACAAACCTGGTTATTGTCTGTATAATGCAGCACGTTCGCATTACTTCCTGAAGCGAGGATCGGACTATAAGCATGGCCTGTAGCCCGTTGTTTTAAAAATTCGTGGGTGATCTCGGCCTCTATCTCGTATTCAGCTACTCCCGGTTTTATAAATTTCAGGATGCGCACAAAAGCATCCCGGGTAATTTCGCATGCTTTTTTTGTGAGTTCAATTTCTATTGGTGATTTTACAACGCGGAGATCACGTAAAATAAGTGCCGAACGCTCATAATGATGCAATGGATATTTAGCGCGTAAGCTTTCAAATAACCTGATGTCACGATAAGGCACGGTGTGGTTATAGCGATCGTTTTCATTAGTATTAATATAAATATTTTCTGCATAATTAATAATTGTATGCAAAATAATATCAAATTCACTAAGCCAATATATATTTTCAATACCGGAAGCCTTCCTGGCTTCTTCTTTTGTGTATTTATGGCCCTCCCAAATGGCAATTTGCTCATTGGTTTGTCTTAAAAAAAGTACTTCTTTGTATAAGGAATTAGGACAATCCGGAAATAATATTAAAATACTTTGTTCCTGATCGATTCCTGTAAGGTAAAAAAAATCCGGATTCTGTTTAAATAAAAAATTTTGATCTCCATTTCTCGGAAATTCATCATTTGAGTGAAAAACCGCTAAGGAACAAGGTTTTAGTCGGGAAACGAAATTTTTTCTATTAAGGGTAAATAACTCATTATTAATAGGTAAGTATTTCATGATTAAATATTTATTACTTTTTTGAAAACATTTTTTTTATTTTATTTGTATAAATAATACAACATTTGGAACAATGTTTGGATACGATTTCAAACATAATTACTATTTTTGGAAAAAATCACAATTAAAATCGTTTAATCTTAAAACTATGAACTATTCTACATTAAAGAAAACAGTCGTCTTATCGTGCGTTTCCTTGATGGCCGTTGGTTTTGCATCTGCTCAGATGGCGGATACATCAAAATCAACCAAGTCAGTGAAAACAATGAAAATGTCAGACACATCCTCTACTGCCAAATTGTTTGGTGGCGCAGGACAGTACAACACATTTAGCGTTGGTATTAATGTTGGTGTAACCGCACCTTTCGTTGCAACTGGCGGTGTGGGTGTATTTACACATAACCATGCTGAGCTAGGTTATGGCGTTTCATTAAGAGATCAGCTTAGCCATGCATTTAGCTTACAATTAGATTACCACGGTGGTAAAGTTTCAGGAAACAATGGTACTGGAGCCCCTGCTCAGGATCAAAACGGTGGTGGTATTTACACAAGCTTTTCAACAAAATACAACTCCGGAACTTTAAGCGGTATTATCAATGTAGGAAGCGTTAGTTTCTTACATCGTCAAAACTCTGTTAATTTCTTCGTTTCTGGTGGTGCTGGTATGATCTTTTACAAACCTAGTTTTGTTGGTGCAAACGGTCAAACTTACACTTACACTAACGACGCTACTAACATTGCTAGTTCAAGCAACCCGGCTAAAACAATCAAAGCATTGGTTGTCCCTGTTGGAGCAGGTGTTAAATTTAAATTAACTGATCAGTTAGACCTTAACTTTGGTTATACTGAAAACTTTCTGGATGCTTTCAACTTTGAAGGTGTTCACTCTAAATACCCTGCAGAAAGCAAATACTCTTATGGTTACGGAGGTTTAGAATATACATTCGGTCCAAAATCAAAGAAGAGCTTAGAGTGGGTAAACCCTATTGCTACAATGTATGATGAGCTTTACGATGCTGCACTTCGTCAGGAAGTTGAAGCGTTAAAAGGTCGTGTTACAAATGTTGAGAATGCAGTTAGCGACTTGAAGAAAGATTCAGATGGTGACGGTGTTTCTGATCAATTTGACAAATGCCCTAACACTCCTGCAGGTACTGTAGTTGATGGGTCTGGTTGCCCAATTGTAATGCCTAAACTTGATACTGCTGCTTTCTGTAAAGCTTGTCAGGGAACTGCTGCTAATGCTGCTGCTTACAGCAACATCCAGTTTGAATTTGACAGCTCAGTTTTGAAAACTTCATCTTACCCGGTATTAGATGCAACTTCTGCTGACTTAAGGGCTAAAGGCGGATCGCTTACATTAGCTGGTTATGCTTCATCAGAAGGTACTGCAGCTCATAACATGCGATTATCTAGAGACCGTGCTAACTCAGTAAAAACTTACTTAGTTAACTCAGGTGTTGATGCAAAACGTTTAAAAATCAAAGCATAC
>JAQNCM010000245.1 GCA_029237615.1 Mucilaginibacter sp. | reverse complement strand
CTGCAACAGCATAAAAACAACAAGCGTTAATGATGAGATAAGGGTTGCGCTGCCCTTTGAAAAGCCGGATGTATTTACCAGGAACTTTTGCATATACGTGGTAAAAGTGTAGAAAGCCAAAGTACCGCCAACGGTCAATCCCATTACGGTTAACACGGCTTTAGGGTGTTGCATCATTGCCCTTATGCTGCCCCGTCGTGCTTTGGCATTGTTATCTTTTTCTTCCAGCTTAACAGATTCCTGCAGGCTGCGCCTTAAATACATAACAGTTATTGCCAGTACTGCCCCAATGCCGAAGGGAATGCGCCAGCCCCATTGATGCAGTTGCTGATCGGTTAGAAACACGCGTTGTAATAAAATGAGCACGCTTAAAGCGATCAGTTGCCCCATTATAAGTGTAACATACTGAAAGCTGGAATAAAAACCTCTATGTTTTTTGGTGGCCATTTCGCTGAGATAGGTGGCACTGGTACCATATTCACCGCCAACACTCAACCCCTGTATAATACGTGACAATACCAATAACAAAGGCGCGGCAACACCAATTTGCTTATAAGAGGGAACCACGGCAATCATCAGCGACCCGATACTCATCAATAACACCGAAAGCGTAAGCGCAGCCTTCCGGCCCTTTCTATCTGCAAAAGCGCCCATCACCCAGCCACCTATAGGTCGCATCAGGAAACCGATGGCAAAAATCCCGGCAGTATTCAGTAACTGGACAGTTTGATTTCCTGAAGGGAAAAATGATCCTGCAAAATACAGTGAAAAAGCTGTGTAAACGTACCAGTCATACCACTCAACCAGGTTACCTAATGAGCCGCCAATTATCGATCTTATTCTTTCTACGGTGATTTGTGGATTGGCGTCGGTCTTGTTTTGCATAAATAGAAATAAATGAGCAGCAGAGCAATTCTCCCTGTTCAGTGATAAATCTATAAATAATTTAAACAGGAACATGCTCCCGTTCAAAAAAACCGATCAGCGTTTTAGACAACAGGCTTTTTATACCGGAGAAAGAAGAAAACGATTTAGTGGTGTAATACCCGCAAAATTGGAATCACACTGGCTCCATAGCATGCCTCACATAGGAGACGCAATGCTTTGCGTCTTTATACTTTAGTCTCTATAAGTAATTATTGCGATTTCTTAACCGTCTTCCTCATCTTTTCTTCCGCCTGCTTTACTTCATCCTTTTCGCTCAGCGGACTATCTGTTTTAATCTCACCATGTTTTTTATCGGCATTTTTCGGAGTTTCCTTTTGAGTTCCCTCCTTTGGCTTTTCTATATTTTTCATGGCAACAGGATTAAATATTAATTTAAAAGTAAACAACCTTCAATATAACCCTGGGAATAAAAAAAATGTTTATCGGTGACGATTTATTTTTTTTAATTGACAGATTTAAAGGCATATTTGGTGAAACTTTTCACAATTTCAGTAACAAACACTTACCCTTATTGTCTAATATACACTATACAGCCAAGGTACTACGGATTAAAGCTGTAAGTTCTCGTAAAGGCCCGCACCTTCAGGGCTCCGGATATTATCTTAAAAATTTTCAATCTAAAAAAAAATGAACAATTTAATTATTTCACTTTGGTGGGTGGCCCCCGTCATAGTTATTTTGCTGATGTACAAATCTGTTTTGCGTGTTTTTTTCGGTATGATTATCGTGCCGGATGACCGCATTGGACTAGTGGTTAAAAAGTATGCACTTACCGGTGATAAACGCTTACCCGACGGTCGCATAATTGCCATAAACGGAGAAGCAGGGATGCAGGCCAAAGCCCTTGCACCGGGTTTGTATTGGCGTATGTGGCCATGGCAGTACAAAATTGACATGGCGCCGTTTACTATTATTGAGCAGAATAAGCTTGGCCTTGTTAAGGCAAAGGATGGTGCAGGTATGGATACCGGCCGCGTGCTGGGAAAACCGGTTGCTTGCGATAAATTTCAGGATGCGGTTGCATTCCTGGACAATAAGGGTCAAAAAGGGCCACAGGCAGCCTTTTTAACACCGGGTAGTTACCGTATCAATACTTTTTTGTTTGAAATAGAAATGGTGCCTATCACACAAATCCACGAAAACAAGGTAGGGATAGTAACCACGCTTGACGGTGAGCCGCTTGAAAAAGGCGAAATAGCGGGCGTTTCGGTAGCCGGGCACAAAAACTACCAGGATCCGATGGCATTTATTAACGCCGGGGGTATGAAGGGTTTGCAGGAAGATGTGATACTGGCGGGTACCTATTACCTTAACCCCTGGTTTGTGATTGTGGAGCAGGTGGATATGATCTATATCCCGATTGGTTATGTTGGTGTGGTGAACTCATTTGTTGGCCCTGAAGGGAAAGATACCAGTGGTGAAGGCTTTAAACATGGCAATATTGTGAAGCGCAACGAAAAAGGTGTGTGGGATCAGCCGCTTGATCCGGGTAAACATCCGGTAAATATCTATACCCATGCGGTGGAAGTGGTGCCCACTACCAATATCGTTTTAAATTGGGCCGATAGCCGGACAGAGGCGCATGAACTTGATAAAAATTTATGCACTATAACCGTTCGCTCGTCTGATGGATTCACTTTCAACCTGGATGTGTCGCAGATCATCCATATTCCAAGAAACGAAGCGCCGAAAGTTATCGCCCGGTTTGGAAATATGAAGAACCTGGTATCGCAGGTGCTGGAGCCTACTATCGCCAACTATTTCCGTAACTCGGCTCAAAAAAGTGATGTTATCGAATTTTTGGCAAACCGTATTCAAAGACAAACCGATGCTAAACTACATATCAGCAAGGTTTTGGATGATTATAACGTTGTTGGAGTTGATACGCTGATAGGTGATATCGTGCCTCCTGCTGCATTGATGAAAACGCTTACCGACCGGAAAATAGCCGAACAGGAAAAGGTAACTTATGAGATACAGCGCAACGCACAGATTGAACGTAAGGAATTTGAAAGCGCCAAAGCAGGGGCCGACATGCAGCCGGAAGTGGTAAAATCAACCCGGCAGGTGGAGATCAATACCCAAATGGCCGCTTCAAAAGTAGCCGCTTCAAAGGGTGAGGCAGAAGCGAAAACTATTAACGCAAAAGCAGACGCCGAAGTAAGGATCACTATCGCTAAAGCAGATGCAGAAGCGAAAACGGTTAATGCCAAAGCCGATGCCAATGCAACCGAAGTGAACGGTACGGCCGAAGCCTTGAAAATTAAAGCAATAGGTTTAGCCGAAGCCGAAGTAACCAAGCAAAAAACGGAAGCGATGGGTATGGAGCAATATGCGATTGTACGGGTTGCGGAGTCCTTAGCAAGTAATGGTATCAAATTGGTACCTGATATACTTGTAAGTGGCAAAGATGGTGGCGGTAGCGGGATGATTGATGCATTGATTGGAAATGAAATGTTGAAAAAGTTGCAAAAAAACAATGAATTCGCCGGTAACGGAGGAAACACCGTGAAATCGGCTGAGTAACAGCGCTTAAGTTTGCGTTCTAATTTCTTTTTTGTTTACACTTCCGAAGTTCTAACGACTTCGGGAGTGTTTTTTAAATGTTAAAAAGTGTTATAACTGTTCGCATTAATTGAGTTTGATTTATATTTACAAATGCTCCGAAGTTTTTTGATTATTTTATTTGTTTGTTGTTTTGGCACCATCCTGCATGCTCAAACTATTTTCAACGGACGTGTGCTGGAAAATAAAACCCGGATTACGCTTCACGGTGTAATAGTAGAAAATTTGAATAACAAGCTTAGAACCATAACCGGCGACGACGGCCGGTTTAGTATTGCTGCCAAAGCTGGCGACATGTTGGTGTTACGCGCTTTTTCCTACCGGCCTGATACGCTCCTGCTGACCGATATGCACGACAAAGAGATATTTTTGCTTCCTCAAACAAACATGCTGAACCAGGTGACCATCACCGATTCCAGCGGCCACACATCTGCGGCAGCTAAGAACATGACTTATAATGACCCCATGTTTCATGGCCAGGTACTTGATTACCAACGCGATGAGAACCTGAACTATAAGGGCGGGGTCGCTTTACGCCTGCACTATTTTACAAAGGACGATAAGGAGAAAAGAAAAGCAAGCCAAAGGGCGGCAGACCGGAAAACAAGTGAAGAAATCAGCAGGGTTTTTAGCCCGGAAAACATCAGCAAATATGTGCCGTTGAAAGGCCGGGATATGGACGATTTCTTACTCATGTATATCCCCGACGTGGACGTTTACACCCATAGGGATTTCAACCTGTTAACTTACCTAAACGCCTGTTATAAAGACTGGCTCAGCCTTCCCGAAGATAAACGCCGCGCGGCAAGCGAAGTATTTAAACATTAGGGTTAGCGATTAGAGGTTGGTGATTAGAGGTTGGTGATTAGAGGTTGGTGATTAGAAGTTAGGTTGTTAGGCGGTGTCACAGTCTTTTGGATATTTAATGGTGGCGGATAGTGGAATTTATCCACTTTATCCAGTGCTTTTTTTTATTATCCCTTGTTGTCCGTAGGTACTTTCTACGGATGAGCTATGTCAGTAGTCTCAGACCACAATGAACGATATCTGAAGTTATAATTTTCTACGATGTTTAACTTACCACGAGTTACGCTGCGCTAAACTCGCGGCAGCGGAGATGCCTTTTGCCAATTTCTTCTTTCCGTCTTTCGGACTTTCGGTCTTCCCGACTTCAAGAAATCACTAATCACTTTTTCAAACTATCCGCCGTTGCCTTTGCTTTTTTCTTGAAAAAGCCCTTTAACAAAAAGTTATGCTGTACGGCTTCCAGATCCTGGTTTAGTTTTACAGAGCTTTGTTGCAGGTTGTTTAAGGTTGATTGTACCTGCACGGCCCCTTTCGGATCGTTTAGCAGTATGCCTATGGCGTTATCGGTAGTGTTTAGTTTGTTGCTGGCTTTGTTAAGGTTATCGGTTAATATCGAAGCATTGGTGGCTGCCTGTTGCAGTTGATTGGCGGCGGCCTTTATGCGGTTAAAGGTGGTGGTATCGGTAAGCAGTTTATCGGCAAAGGCGCCTTTGGTGTTCATTTTTGTGCTGAACTTATTTAGCTGGTCGGCCAGGCGGGCAGCGCTTGCGGTGGCAGTTTGTAAATTAGTCATTGATTTACGTAGCTGTTCGCCCATCAGGCTATCGGCAAGCAGGGTGCCGACAGTGCCCTTTCCCTGCAATATTTTATGACTCAACAATTTAAAGTCCGTGGTGATCGACAGTAGATTCTGGTTGTTTTGCTGTAACGTTTTTAGCATATCATCGGTAGAAGTTATCTTTTCGGCTTGCAGCACGCCATTGTCCTCTACTACCGGCGCCTGCGGGCTTCCTCCGTCAATAACAATCAGTTTGTTGCCAATAAACCCGTCTGACCCGATGCGTACGCCCGAATTTTTGTGAATGTATTGTTGCGTAGCCGCATCTATCTTCATTTTTACATCAACCCTTGATATACCAACAAACTTTATACTGCTAATGGTGCCAACTTTCACGCCCGAAAACCACACGTCGTTACCTTTTTTTAACCCGGCAACATCATCAAACACTGCACTTATGTGTATACTTTTATCAAAGCTTTTTTGCTGGCCACCCAGGGTAAACACGCCCAGGATAAATAATAAAAGTCCAAGCGATAAAAATATGCCAACTGTTATTGCTTTTCTGTTGTCTGCTGTAGCCATAGTATATGGATAAATCTATTGTATAAAGTTATAATCAAAAAATGGTTTTACTCTTTCGTCGTTCGTGTTAAACACTTCTTCAAATGTGCCCATACGCTGAAACTGACCGTCGAGCAGCATGGCTATACGGTCGCCGGTTGTTTTGGCACAGGTAAGGTCATGCGTAATAATGATGGATGATGTTTTGTAACGTTGCTGCACCTCGTTTATCAGGTCATTGATCTCAATACATGTAATCGGATCGAGGCCTGCGGTTGGTTCGTCATAAAGCATTATCTCCGGGTTTAAAATAAGGGTACGTGCAATACCAATACGTTTGCGCTGACCGCCCGAAAGCTCTGCCGGCATCTGGTTAATGGTTTGCGACAGCCCTACAGCGTCAAGCACGGTTTCAACGGCGGTATCTATTTCTGCCCGTGTAATATTTTTTCGGTTTCGCACCAGCGGGAATTCAAGGTTTTTACGTACCGTCATGCTATCATACAAAGCGCTGTTTTGAAAGGAGAACCCTATTCTTATTCGTAACTCCTGTAATTCTTTATCGCTGATTTTAGTTACATCCTTTCCCAATACCTCGATAGTGCCCTCATCGGGGGTTAAAAGACCTGATATAAGTTTTATCAATACTGATTTACCGGTACCTGAGCGGCCCAGCACTACCAGGTTTTCCCCCTGGTACAAATCGAGATCAATTCCGCGCAAAACAGCATAATCTTCGAAAGATTTTTTTAATCCCCTTATTTTAATTACCGTGTCCTGATGATCTATTTGTACCTTTTGTTTTTCCATACGTTGCTATCAGCGGAAATTATTAACTATCTGAACTATAATTATTTCTTCAATAAACACCAAAAACATAGCCGTTACTACGGCGCCATTTGCCGCTTTACCCACACCCTCGGTTCCCTTGGTGGAATAATAGCCCTGGTAACAGCCAACAATGCCTATGGTAAAACCAAAAACGGTTGATTTTATTAATGCCGCAGTAAAATCAAGATATACCAGCGGCTGAAAAACCTGCTGCATAAAGGTAGTATAACTGGTTCCTTCGTTCATACTTACGTTTAAGTAACCACCCAACAGGCCTATAAAAGCGGTATAAGTTGCTAAAAGGGGAATAGTTATAGTGGTAGCAAGCACACGTGTGCACACCAGGAATTTAAATGGTTTGGTACCCGATACTTCCATGGCATCAATTTGTTCGGTTACCCGCATGGAGCCAAGTTCGGCGCCAATGCTGGAGCCAACTTTCCCAGACGCGATCAATGCTGTTACAAGCGGGGCAAGCGCGCGCATAATTGCGATAGACACCAAAGACGGCAGCCATGAGTTTGCGCCGAAGGTGGCCAGCGAAGGGCGCGATTGTTTGGTAAATATCAGCCCTACAATAAATCCGGTTACTGTTATCAGGGTAAATGAGCGTACGCCAACCTCGTAGCATTGCCGTATCACCTCTTTAAACTCAAAGGGCGGCATAAATGCTTCTTTAAAAAACCGGACTATAAACAGGTGTATTTTATAGATATCAGCAAAAAAAATGCCGAGCCGATATTTAAATCCAGAACGTTTTGCGTTTTGAGACACAGATGTTTCTTTAGCGGTATCCATCAAATTACGGTGAAAATAAAATATAACATAATGTTTGCATACTACAAAAAACCAATTGGTTTGTTTGTTATCATACTCTTATTGGTTTGCTGTTAAACGTTTATCAAATCGAACTATTTAAACAAATTATAAACTTCAAAAACTATGCTTAAACTGAAATAAAAGTATCATTTGTCCCGAAATTAAAACACTGATTTTATCAAAATAAGCGATTATTTGATGTATTTTTAGTTAATTTTTAATTAAGAAAGGTCAAAATAGTATTATACCTCACTTCTTATTTGAGGCTATTTTTGATTATTGCCTGATTATAATGCCGTTACCTTAACAAGGGAATTTACAACCGTTTTTTAATTGAACACTATATAATTAAATTTGTATCGTAATAAAGCTTTATTCTCGCAAACCTAAGTTTATTGATCTGAATTAATGTTACTTGCGCTTAAAAATTGCATCCATGAAATGTAAAATTTTGATTTTATACATCTTATTGCTTTTTACAGGCAATTTTTTGAGCGCGCAAAATAATCAGCTTCAATTTTCGCACCTGGATATTAATAACGGCTTATCCCATAATGAGATCACTTCGATATTAAAAGACAGCAGGGGTTTTATGTGGTTTGGCACCTTATCTGGTTTAAACAGGTATGACGGATATAAATTTAAGATATTTAAGCATGCTGTAAGCGATACTACCACCCTGGATGATGACTATATTGTAAGCATTAACGAAGGCCCGGAAAACAAACTATGGATTGAAACCCGCAACGGATTTAATATTTATGATCCAAAGACTGAAAAGTTTGGTCATAACATAAAGGGATATGCAAGATCTATTTCAATAGCCAGCGGTCATGACGAAAATATTACTTCCATGAAAAAAGACCGTTCAGGGAATTTTTGGTTTTTGCATTCAACATCAGGTATTTACAAATACAACCCGGTAACCCATAAGACCACCCATTTAACGCACAATGCAGCGGATACCACCTCTATCAGTTTTAATGTAGTGTCTGATCTTGCCCAGGATTCGCAGGGGAATATTTGGCTTACCTACCGCAGCGGAACACTGGAAAGATTGGATCCTCAAAGTTACCGTGTTAATTATCGCTCCCATACGTTCAGCAAATTACCGGTAGGGTTAAACTCCTCTTATAAAATATTTATAGACAACCAGGATGATATTTGGGCGTTTGTGCCCACTTATTCCGCAGGGGTTTATTATATAAATTTAAAAAAACGCATTTTTAAGCATATTGATAAAGGGAACGATCAATCCCATCTCAACACCAATGTGGTATCCAGCGTAATACAGGATGATAAGGACAGGATATGGATTGCTACAGACCACGGCGGCGTGAATTTGCTGGATAAGCAAAATTTTAAAATTCAGTATCTCCTAAACCGCGAGGATGACAATAAAGCGATAGGGCAAAACAGTATTACCCTGATGTATAAGGACAACACCGGCATTATATGGGTAGGGACTTATAAAAAAGGGGTAGGCTATTATCATGAGAGTATTATCAAATTCCCGCTTTATACCCATCACTTGTCTGATCCGGTATCTGATCCGGGAAGTTTGAGTTTTAGCGACATTAACAGTTTTGCTGAAGACAGGGCAGGAAATTTATGGATTGGCACAAATGGAGGCGGCCTGATCTATTTCGACCGTAAAAACGGGAGTTTTAAAACATATCTCCATAATCCCAATAATGAAGCAACCCTGACCAGCAATGTTATTGTTTGCCTGTACATGGGCAGCGATCAAAAGTTGTGGATAGGCACCTATTTTGGTGGGCTTGATTGCTTTGACGGAAAAACTTTTCATCATTATAAACACAATGACGCGGTACCCGGAAGTATTTCGGAAGACCGGATATGTGCCATTACCGAAGATGCCGAACATCATTTATTGGTCGGCACTTTATCAGCTGGCTTTAACTTGTTCGACAGCAGGACCCAAACTTTTTCTCATTATGTATATAATCACCGCCAAAATGCAATACACTCCAATTATGTAAGCAGGTTGCTGGCAGATAAAAGGGGAAATTTATGGGTGGTTACATCTTACGGCGTGGATGTTTTAATAAAAAAGACACAGCAGTTTATACATTATGTACACGATGACAAAAACCCTTACAGCCTTATAAATAATAACACCAATAATATACTGGAAGACAGCGAAGGCCTTATATGGATAAGTACACGGGAAGGAATAAGCGTTTTTGATTATAACACAGGCAAGTTTACTAATATAACCAAGCAGGATGGTTTGCCCGATAATACGGTGATTGATATTCAGCAATATGATAAGCACAATATCTGGGTGAGTACGCCAAGCGGTTTATCAGATATTGTTGTAGACCGTAACCGGGATGGCCTTAAATTTCGTTTTGTAAATTACAATGAAACAGAAGGATTACAGGGGCGCGAGTTCACAGAGAATTCGTCTTATAAAACCCGCGCAGGCGAATTGATATTCGGAGGCGGTAATGGCTTTAACATTTTCAGGCCTTCGAACATTTACAGTAATGAGAATATACCCAGCCTGGTTTTTACCGATTTCCAGGTATTTAATGAGAGCTTAAAAGTTGGCGAGAAAGTAAATGGTAAAGTGATATTACCCCAATCAATAACCGGGCTAAAGTCATTAACCTTAAAATATAATGACAATGTATTCTCGCTGGAGTTTGCGGCACTCAACTATTTTAATCCTGACAAAGTAAAATACCAATACATAATGGAAGGGTTTGATAAGGGATGGATCAATGCTGATGACAAAACCAGGAAGGCTACTTATACAAACCTTGACCCGGGCGATTATGTATTTAAGGTAAGGGCCACTAACGCCAATAAATGGAATAGCAAAGAACTTACGCTCAATATCAGGATTTTGCCGCCATTTTGGAAAACCACCTGGGCATATTTGTTATATGCACTATTGGCTGCAGGATCTTTCTTCTTTTTACGCAGACGGGCCATTGAGAAATTACGCGAACAATTTTCAATTGAAAAGGAGCGCGAGGAAGCACATCGCATGCATGAGCTCGACCTGATGAAAATAAAATTCTTTACCAATGTAAGCCATGAATTTAGAACGCCGCTTTCCTTAATTATGGCGCCGGTGGATAAAATACTTAAACAAATAGCCGAACCTGAAATTCAGCGGCAACTGCTGCTGGTTAACCGCAACGCAAAGCGGCTTTTAAACCTGGTTAATCAATTGCTCGATTTCAGAAAAATGGAATACCAGGAGTTAAAGCTCCACGAGAAAAATGGTGATATCATAGCCTTCATTAAAGAATTATCGTATGCGTTTACCGACGTTGCGGATCAAAAGAATATCCATTTTATTTTTGATTCGGAGATTGAAACGTTTTATACAAGCTTTGATCATGATAAAATTGAACGGATACTTTTCAATTTACTTTCAAATGCCTACAAGTTTACACACGAGGGCGGGCAGGTAAGCGTATTGCTTAACCTTGTAGATAAACCCGGCGACTGCCAGCACCTGGAAATAAGAGTGATAGATACAGGAATTGGTATAGCGGCAGATAAACGCGACAAAATATTTGATCCTTTCTTCCAGAACGACATTCCGGGGTCTATGCTAAACCAGGGCAGCGGCATCGGTTTATCCATAACTAAAGAGTTTGTTAAACTCCATCATGGCGAAATCTTTGTGGAAAGCGAATTTAATGAGGGTAGCTGTTTCACCGTGTTATTACCGTTAAAGAAACTGGATGAAAGCATCTTTAAGGATACCACCTTATTAATTGATCATTCATCGGCATTTTTACCGGGCGACGGGCCTCTAAAAAATGCCGTTCATAGGGAAAATAGTGATTTAAAAAAGCCGACTATTTTGCTGGTTGAAGACAATGATGATTTTAGATTTTATATTAAAGATAACTTAAAGACGGCATTTAATATTATTGAAGCCGAGAATGGGAAAAAAGGCTGGCAAAAAGCGCTGGCCCAGCATCCTAATTTAATTGTAAGCGATATCAGCATGCCCGAGATGAATGGTATTGACCTGTGCCTTAAGTTAAAGGCCGACAAGCGTACTTCGCATATCCCGGTGATATTGTTAACCGCTCTTACGGGAGAAGATCAACAATTAAAGGGATTGGAAACCGGCGCTTCAGATTATATGACCAAGCCTTTTAATTTTGAAATACTTCAGTCAAAAATCAGGAATATATTAAGCCAGCAGGAGTACATGCGTAAAACCTACCAGAAACAGGTGGACGCAATCCCTACAGAAATGCATATTGAGTCGCCCGATGAGCTGTTTATCAAAAAAGTATTGCTTTTGATAGATAATAATATTTCCAATCCCAACTTTTCGGTAGAAGAGTTAAGCAGCGAAGTATTTGTAAGCAGGTATACGCTTTATAAAAAGATATTATCAATGACCGGTAAGACTCCTAATGAACTGGTGCGCTCAATGCGGTTAAAACGTGCGGCGCAATTATTGGAAACCGGCCATTTAACAATATCGCAGATATGCCATAAAGTAGGTTTTAAGAGCCAGAAATATTTTGTTAAAACCTTTAAGGCCGAATACAATACCATCCCATCAAAATACCTGGAAAGTACAGCAGAAGAAGTTGTTGAATAGCTAATTAAAATCAGTGTATTCTCAATTGCCGATTGCATGTTAAACACATTCTGCCATCTCTAAATTCAACGTATCTCCTTTGCCTGTATAATACTAAAATAGCACTTTAAATAACGTTTTCCGGATGGGTGGGGCTACATTTGTCAACCATTTGATAGCATTTCCACTACTACTTAATGCCTATTTTTATTTAAATATCTAATAATCAACGCCTTGCTTCTGGTTGACATTTGTGACCCTATTTATCCACAACGGGGGTTTATTTACTATATAATTTTATCCCCAGTATAATGAATATAAAACAGGCGGTACAATTTGGCCTGTTTAATTAAACCTAAAAATTCGTTTACAAATTTACCGGAGAGCAGGAGCAGCAGTTAAATTAATTGCCCTGTTGAAAATTACAGCCTGATTCTTCATGCTGTAACTGCGTGTGTTTGTTGGCGAAAATTAGCGCTATATCAATTATAACATACCAGGCATAACCAACAAACTATTATAAATTTTCAATTAAACTATCAAATCATTATGGGAAAAATTCTACGAATGACATTGCTGTTTATATCCTTGCTAATGTGCTTCAGATCAATGGCGCAAAACCCGGGAACAGTGATCAAAGGCACAGTAACAGACGACAAAGGCGCCACACTTCCGGGTGTTTCTGTTACTGTTAAAGGTACAACCACCGGTGTAATTACCGATGTAAATGGCAAATACACCATTACGGTACCAGCAGGCGGAAAAACACTTGTATTTTCATTTATCGGAATGGAAAGGCAGGAAATTCCTATCGGCACAAAGGCGGTTATAAATGTATCCATGCAACTATCTTCTACCGCATTATCCAACGTGGATGTGGTAGCTATAGGTTATGGTTCACAAAAACGGGGGGATATCAATGGTGCCATTTCGTCGGTATCGGCTAAAGACATCCAGGACATTCCCATGCCAAGTATTGATCAAATGCTGCAGGGTAAAGCAGCAGGTGTTACCATCACCCAAAACTCAGGTGCGCCCGGAGCTACGGTATCCGTTCGTGTGCGTGGTATTACCTCCTTCAACGGCAGCGAGCCATTATATGTTATTGATGGAGTAGCTATAGATGGTAATGCCAACAACGGCCACCAGCTAACAAGCCAGGCCAGTCCGAGTCAGCAGGAAACAAGTGCAAGTCCGCTTGCGCAGCTTAACCCGAATGATATCGAATCAATTGATGTGTTAAAGGATGCTTCTGCAACCGCCATTTATGGTAGCCGCGGATCAAATGGTGTTGTAATTATCACCACTAAAAAAGGTAAAAATGGCACCGCAAAAATCAACTACGACGGATATTATGGTGTGCAAACGCAGGGGAAATTTTTAAAAATGATGAATCTGCCGCAATATGCCGCTTATGAAAATACGCTTGCAGATCAATTTGGACAGCAAAGGCGGATCGAATTCTCTGATCCAAGCGTTTTAGGGCCGGGTACAAATTGGCAATATGCCATATTTAAGAACGCTCCAGAGCAAAGCCATACCCTGTCTATCTCAGGCGCCAGGAATGGCACCGATTATTATGTATCAGGTGGTTATTATACGCAGCAGGGCACGGTTCTGGGATCTGACTTTAACCGTTACACATTTCACACCACAGTAAATTCGCAGGTAAAAGATTGGTTTAAAGTAGGCACAAGTGTTTCTGCCAATCAAAGTTTTGCAAACATTGGTTTAGGAAACTCTTATGGTATTATTTATAATGCCCTGTTGCAGGCGCCTGATGCCGCTGTTTATAACGCGGATGGTTCTTTCGCTGGTCCGGCGGTTGTAAACGGAACCATTGAAGGTGGTCTCAATCCCGTTCAGCAAGCGCTAAGCATTACCAACAATATAAGAAGAAGTAATGTTCAGGGTAATTTTTATGGCGATGTTATTTTCAATAAAGATTTCACTCTGCATTCTGAGATAGATGGCAACTTTGACTGGAGCGAAGCGAAAGCATTTTTACCAACCTATTCTTACGGCGCTACCGGTTCATCCGTTGCATTTGTAAATACGCAGGCTTCACTGAATGAATATAACGCGCACGATTCTTACTGGAATTGGGTAGAGCATTTAAATTACAACCATACCTTCGGCAAAAAACATGTGGTATCAGCTTTGGTAGGACATGAAGTTTGGGCGTCCAGCTATGATGGTATCCAGGCAGGTACAACAGGCTTTACCGCCGGCAATACCATTCAAACATTAAACTTAGGTACACAAGCTAACAATACCTTAGGCGAGCCCAAAGGAAGCACTTCGATGGAATCGTGGCTGGCACGTGTTATTTATACTTTCGACAATAAATATAGTATCACGGCTTCTGATCGTAGTGACCGGTCTTCAAACTTTGCACAGGGGCATCAAACCGGTTATTTCCCCGGTGTTGCGGTTTCATGGAGAGTATCAGAAGAACCGTTTATGGCTGGCGTAAAGCAGTTCGCCGACAATATTAAACTAAGGGTTGGTTACGGTACAACCGGTAACTCAAATATTCCTCAGTACCGGTACGGAACGGCAATTAATCCGGTAGTTACTGGTTTAGGTACTGGTTTTAGCTTTTATAATTTCTCAAACCCTGGCCTTACCTGGGAAACTGCTATTCAAAAAAATATCGGACTTGATTTTAGTATCCTCAATAATCGCATTGATGCAAGCATTGATGTTTACGATAAAACCTCAAAAAACTTCCTGTTTCAACAGCCTCTACCGGCCTTCCTTGGTGGCGGAACTGCTGAGTACTCCAATGCGGCCATTGTACAGCCGCCTTATGTAAATGCGGGTGAAATAGAAAACAAAGGTATCGAGTTGAGCATTACCAGCCGTAACATTATTTCGAAGAATTTTAGTTGGACAACCAATGTGATATTCTCACACTATACCAATAAAGTAGTTTCATTAAATGGTTTCCCTTCACTGATCGGTACAGTATCTACCGGTTTCGGACCATCCATTCCGGCTACTTATACGCAGGTTGGGGGCCCGGTGGGCGAGTTTTATGGATATAAAGTACAAGGGATCATTAAAACTACCGCCCAGTTACAGCAACTGGCAGCACATCCGCAAAATGTTGTGGGCATACCATCAACGGTAAGCAGTGACAGGACATTGAGCAATGGTGTGTATTTGGGTGACATCCAGTATTATGGAGAAAACAACAATGGCAACTCACCTAATACCCAATACGCATTAGGCAACCCTAATCCTGATTTTACCTACAGTATCACCAATACTTTTACCTACAAAGATTTTGATCTGTCGATATTCCTAAACGGATCTTATGGCGGTAAGATTTTAAATGCGGTTGATTACCAGATTGCAGGTATGTACGGTTTATACCAAAACCAACTGGCAACACAAGCAAACTTCTGGACACCATCTAATCCAAACTCAAATATCCCTGCACCAAGGTCGGGATTTGGTAACAACAACTTAGTAATGTCTGACAGGTTTTTGGAAAGTGCTTCTTATTTAAGATTACAAAATGTACGCTTAGGTTATAATTTACCGGCAAAATGGGCCCGGTATGTTAAAATGACCCGTCTGAAGGCTTTTGTTAGTGGACAGAATTTGTATGTATTCACTAAATACACCGGCCTGGATCCTGAAGTGGGTTCATTAAATCAGAACCCAACATTACAGAACATCGACTACGGCAGATACCCAAGCCCTCGTGTAATCACTTTTGGTTTAAATGCTGAGTTTTAATAATTAATTAAAAATAGACATGAAAAAACATATAAAATATTTAATCGGTTTAGGCGTGTTGGCTGGTGTGGTTGCAACTGGTTGCAAAAAACAATTTTTTAACCGGCCACCAGAAAACGCAATTACGGTAGCTACTTATTATCAAACTACCGCCCAGGTGCAATCAAGTACCAATATACTTTATGCAGCCCCCTGGTTTGGTTTAAACGGAAAGGCCTTTTTGGCAATAAGCGAATTGCAAAGTGGTAATGCCCGCTGTTATGCAGGTACTGACGGCTCATTTGATTCCTTTGAAAATTACTCCGAAGGAAATGCCACACAAACCGTATCCAGCGCCTGGAATTCGTTGTTCACAGTGGTAGCACAGTCCAACGCTTTATTAAACAACTTGCCGGGGGCTGCTACGGCGGTACCGGCTCCGGTTGTAAATAATGCCCTGGGCGAGGCGCATTTGATGCGTGCTGCGGCTTATTTTTACCTGGTTCGTCTTTTCGGTAATGTTCCGATCATTACAAACCCAACCCTTAATGTAAACAACTTTCAAACAATTGCTTCAAATCCGGTGGCTGACGTTTACAAATTTATTACGCTGGATTTGCAATTTGCCGAAGCTAATTGTACACCCGGGGTAGCAAGCACCGGCCACGTATCAAGCGGATCTGCATCAGCGTTGCTGGCTAAGGTATACTTGTATATGCAGGATTACGCCAATGCTAAAAAAGAAGCTGAAAAAGTGATTAACAGCGGCGAATTTGGTTTGATGGGTTTAGATTTCGGAGGCCAGTATGTAACCCTGTTTGAAACAGCCGGGAATAATAGTAAAGAATCAATTATAGCCTTGCAATGGACTGCCAATGGTGGTTATGGTTTTGGTAACCAGATACAATCTGTGATTGCTGATGGTGAAAATGGTAATGCACTTACAGGCACCGGCGATGGTTATGGCGAATTAGGCCCTACCTTTGATTTGCAGGATGCCTATAAGGCTGCAGGTGATACCATCCGCCGCCACGGGTCGATTATGCTTCCAGGTGAAAAATATCCCGAACTGCATAAAGCAAACGGAGGCTATACAATCCCACTTGCCATAAATGAACAGGGCACCCATGCCGGTATGAAAAAATATGTGGTTGGTACCCCGGCAGATAACAACGGCAGCAGTGCAAAACAGGCAACCAGTAACAATACTTACATTATGCGTTATGCAGATGTATATTTAATTGAAGCTGAGTCAATTTTAGGTTTGTCGGCAAACCCAGGTGCAGGTCATGGTATTGATACCAATGCCACATCTTCTGATCCTACCGCATTAAAATATTTGAATTTAGTTCGCCAACGGGCGGGTTTAGCTCCTAAAACAAGTTTTACCTACCGGGATTTAATTAAAGAAAGGCGTCTTGAGTTTGCTATTGAAGGCGATTATTGGTACGATATACAACGGATAGATGGCTATCAAACCAACCCGGCTACCGCTACGCACCCTGTAGCCAAGGCAATCCAGGCATCAGTAAATAAAGGCGATGCCAGCAGTGCCGGTACAGCTGCTAATAAATACCAGGATTTTACACGCAACCATGTTTATTATATACCCACGGATGCCCAGTTTATCATTCCTTACCCGGCTACAGAAGTTGCCGCCGATCCAAATTTGACTAAAACGACTCCGTACGTATTTAAATAATTAAAATATTTATATGAAAAAGAAAATGAACCTTTCAAAAATTTATTACTGGATACTGCCGGTGTTGGTGTTATTCAGTATTGCATCCTGCAAAAAGCAAAACAGTACAGGGTTTACGCCCGGTACCGGTGCACCCGTAATAACCACTGTACGCACGCTAAACAGTTCAATTGTTGATTCTTCGAGAACAACTTCTGTTACTACCTACAGCAGCTCCGGCGTTGTTAGCACTACTACCAATCCAAACTATACCCCGGTGCTCAGCGCACTGGACTCCGCAACGGTTACCGGTAAATTAGGTAACTATTACGTATTGGAGGGCAGTAACCTGGGCAGCACAACAAAAATCGCAATTAATGGCGCGTCAATTTATTTTAACCGTGCCCTTAACAGCGACACCAGGGTGATTTTTAGCATACCCTCAACTGTTCCTTATATACAGCCGCAGCCAAATACAATTGTAGTAACAACCACCAACGGAACGGTTACCTACAAATTTACAGTATTGCCGCCGCCGCCGACTATTATGGCGGTTAGCGATTTTGATTTCACCGCCGGATCACAAATCACCCTTACCGGAAAAGGTTTTGCTAATGTGACAGCGGTTAAATTGAAAACTACAGGTGATGCTGTCACTATAGTTTCACAAAATGACAGCACTTTAATAATGAAGATGCCTAAAAGTGCTGTAACCGAATCGTCTCTGTTATTTACTTATAGTTCGGGATCAAAAACCGGGCTTCAGGGGGGAACTGCGACCGTATTTAACGACCTTGACAATGCCTACCAGGTTTTTGTAAATAATAATTTCCAAAACGGCTGGATCAATAACTCATGGGCAGCACCATCAGGCCTGTCAACAGATGCGTCGCATTCAGGTACCGCTTCTGTCAAGGCAACTTATCCCGCTAACGGATGGCAAATTGAAGGCTGGGCTGATTGGAATCAACCCGGAAAATTTGCTTACGACCCTACCTATAAATATTTTTCTTTTTGGGTTAAGGGCGGCACTGTGGCTCACACCCTTGTTTTGGTAGGCGATCAAATGAAAGGCGGATATGGCCAGGTATCACCAGGTTATGCAGCGCAGCAAATTATTGTTCCTCCGGGTGTATGGACATTCTTTAAAATTCCACTGGGTCCCCCATCTTCAACAACGCCTACTTTGCTTAATTTTTGGGCCAATGGAACGCCAGCACAACAAATCGGCTTCTTCTTAAAGGGACAAAATACTGATGTAACTGAAACAATGTACTTTGATGAAGTGGCCTTGTTAAAATAATGTATTGTATAGTTATTTAATAATAATGGTACATAATAGTTGATTAATTCCTGAGGCCATCGCCGGTTAAAGTAACTAACCGGGGTGGCCTTTTTTATCACCAGCATATTCGCAAATACCAAAAGGTTAATTCCTTATGGTTTTATAGTTTGATGATAACAAACTGAAATTCAATAAACGGCTGTTATCAACATTAAGCGTTTTAACAGAAAATTACTTATGATGACAAGCAATGTAATGCGTGAAGTTACCCCGCTGACACCCGGCGATTGCTTTACAATTTTTACACGCGTTAAAAAGAAATTCGATTTTCCGCTTCATTATCATGACGAATATGAGCTTACCTTGATTTTAAATGCCGGGGGCGCCAAACGAGTAGTCGGGGGACATATAGAGGTGATTGATGATTTGGAGCTGGCGCTTATCGGCCCCAACCTTTATCATGCATGGTTTACAAACCTATGCCAGAGTGAAGAAATTACTGAGATCATTATTCAATTTCACAAGGATCTTTTTGATGAAAAATTCTTGAAAAGAAACCAGCTAAGTTTTTTAAAAAGCATGCTCGAGCACTCCGGGCGCGGGATAGTTTTTGCGCCGGAAACAATCGCGGCGTTAAAGGACCGTATCATCGCATTAGATAAAAAGGTTGGATTTGATTCGGTTTTGGAGCTGTTGTCTATCCTTCATGATCTTTCTGTATCCCATAACATGAAGACGCTTTCTGATCCCAGTTTTACCAACGAAAAATTTTATTATAACAGCAGGCGTATTGAAAAAGTGTTTGAGCATATGAACAATAACTACACCAAACAGGTAACACTTGCCGAAGTTGCACGCATTGCCAATATGCCCGAAGCATCATTTAGCCGCTTTATAAAAAAACGTACCGGTAAAACCTTTATCGACAGTTTAAATGAAATACGGCTTGGACATGCCTCGCGGATGTTGATAGATTCAACAACCACTGTGGCCGAAATTGCCTATAAATGCGGCTTTAATAACATATCCAATTTCAACAGGATTTTTAAGCGTAAAAAACTTTGCATCCCTAAAGAGTTCAGGGAAACCTATACCGCCTTTGGCAGGATAAGGCATTAAGGGCCATTGAATGCCAGTACAGAAAACCAAATTATGAGAAACATCAACAGAATATTTGCTATAATAACGGTTTCATTTATAGTATTGCAATCATGTAAAAAAACGCCCGCTGTAAATACCACCAGCGGCGGCAACACAAATACAGGTACTATAGTAACCGGTACCGACCCTGCCGTAGTGAATACCCAGGGTTTTTTTCTGGATAACTGGACAACAAAAACATGGACTGCTCCTGCTGCCACCCAAAACGTTTCGAAACCATCAGCAAATGGCGCGGTTGCCGTAAACGCAGACCTGAGCCAGATCATAACAAAGGCTTCAACAAACATATATGGCAACAATACTAACCCATACATGGGCCAATATGTTACTGAACCGGTTTTAATGAATAGCCTGACGGCATTATCACCTAAAATATTAAGAGCGCCCGGTGGCAGTCTTTCGGATGTGTATTTTTGGAACGGCAATGGTACCAAAGCGCAACAACCGGCAGATGCACCGGATACGTTGTTTGATCTCAACGGCAAGGCATCATCCTCCAATTACTGGTATGGCAACAACACCCAAAGCTGGACATTAACCCGGGATAATTATTATAAGGTATTGCAGCAAACTAACAGCACCGGATTAATTACGGTTAACTATGGTTATGCCCGTTACGGAACGAGTGCACATCCCGACCAGGCAGCGGCGCATTTAGCTGCTAACTGGGTGAGGTATGATAAAGGCCGAACCAAATATTGGGAAATAGGAAACGAATGTTATGGGAATTGGGAAGCCGGATACAGGATTGATCTGTCTAAAAATAAAGACGGTCAGCCTGCCATCATCACCGGGACAATATATGGCACTCATTTTAAGGTATTTGCCGACTCAATGCGTGCTGCAGCGGCCCAGGTTGGAAACACCAGCATAAAAATTGGCGTGGTACTCACCAGTTCAAACGATGTTGGTAATAATGCCGGGGTAAGTAATTGGAACACTGACGTTTTAAAAGCGACAGGCAACAGTCCGGATTTTTTTGTGGTGCATAACTATTATACGCCTTATAATCAAAATTCAACAGCAGTAACAATCCTTTCAACCCCTGCCTCCATGACAAGCGCAATGATGAACTGGATAAAAACATCTGTGCAGGCTGCCGGCGTTACGCAAAAACCGGTAGCGATGGACGAATGGAACATACAGGCAGTAGGGTCTGCTCAAAGCGTATCCAATATTGCAGGTTTGCATGCGGTAATGACCCTGGGCGAGGTGCTGAAAAACCAGGTAAGCATGGCCAGCCGCTGGGATCTTGCAAATGGCTGGGCAAACGGCGATGACCAGGGCATGTTTAATATAGGCGATGAACCGGGCGTTACAAAGTGGAACGCAAGGCCGGCATTTTATTACATGTGGTTTTTTCAGAATTATATCGGCGACCGCCTGGTAGCCTCAACCAGCGATAATCCCAACATTGTAAGCTATGGTTCCTCTTATTCATCCGGGCAGGCCGGGGTTATCTTAGTAAACCAGGGAAGCATAGATCAGGTAGTAAATGTCACGTTTAAAAACTTTGCTTCCGGCAATAACTATTACGATTATACATT
>JAQNCM010000224.1 GCA_029237615.1 Mucilaginibacter sp. | reverse complement strand
TTCATCACATGAAGATTCGATTCCTAATATAACAGGCATAGTATTTATTGTTGAATTATTGTACCGGAAGTTATTATTGAATTTTAAAAAAGGCTGCTAAACTTTACCTTGAAAAAAGTGTTAAATGTTTATTCAATCAATAATTAGTTAACTCCTTAAATCGATAATTATTAAACCGCAAAGTTATTAAAAAACTACTCAAAATAGCGTTAAGTATAGTATTGGTTATCTTATTGGTGACCAGCATTTTGTTGTTACTTTTCCAATATAAGCCCGTGCAAACGTGGGCTGCAAAAAAGGCCGCAAATTATTTATCGGGAAAGCTTAAAACCGAGATTGGCATAAAAAGTCTTTACGTTAAACCTTTTTCGGCTGTAGCGCTGGAAGGGTTTTATGCTTTGGACAAACAAAGAGATACGCTGTTAAGTACTCCTAAATTAACAATTAATCTTAACGGCTTTTCGCTTTTCAGCAGTATACAAAAACACGCCATTGATTTTAAACTGATACAGCTTGATAATGGCTCCGTTTACCTTAAAGAACAAAAGGACAGCACATCGAACCTTAAATTTGTTATTGATTATTTTAGTTCGCCTGATACCACCAAAACGGCGGGCAAGCCCTGGAAGATGGTGTTTGAAAAGATCGCTATCAATAATTTCCACTTTCGCTATAAAAACAAGTTAGTAGATACCCCGGTAAAGGGCGTAAATTTTGATGACCTTGATGTAAAAAATTTTAGCGCCGTTGTTAAAAATATGGACCTGGTTAACCATCTTTTTAAGGGGGGAGTGACAAACCTTACGCTGAAAGAAAAAAGTGGTTTTTATTTAAAAAAATTCGATGCCCGGGTAACTGTGGATACTAACCAGATACTTGCTCAAAACCTGTTGATCATCACCAATCACTCCACCATCAAAAATTATTTCAGGATGAAATTCAAGTCCTTTATTGATGTGGGCTCTCATATTGAAGACCGTGTTTATATGGACGGTGATTTTAAAACATCACAGATTGCGTCTTCAGACATCTCTTTTTTTACTACCGGGCTGGAGCATGTTAAGTTTAATTTAGGGTTAGATGGACGTATCAGGGGATATGTGAATAACCTGAGGGCGAAAGACCTTTTAATAACAGGCGGCAAAGCCACTTATATAAAAGGCGACTTTAGTTTAAGGGGCTTACCTAAATGGAATAATACTTTCCTGGAGTTAAATTTTGAGCAAATTGCAACCAATAAAGCAGACCTGGATTATTTGTACAGCAACTTTACGGATACGCACAATGGCCATGTGCCTGATATTATTTCAAAATTTGGAAATGTAAACTTTAGCGGGCGGTTTACCGGTTTACAAAATGATTTTGTTGCGTATGGCACTTTCAAAACAAAGCTAGGCAGGTTTGATTCCGATATCAATTTAAAGATCAATAAAAAGGGAATACCAGCATATAGCGGCAAACTTGCAACCTATGCATTTGACCTTGGCAGTTTACTGGATCAAACAACACTTGGCCGTACAACTTTAACCGCAAATATAAAAGGAAGCGGCAACGATTTGAAAACCTTGAACGAAACCCTCGATGCCCGTATAAAAGCAATTGATTTTAAAGGCTATAACTATCAAAACCTCACCGTAAACGGTACTTTTGTTAAAAAGATTGCTGCTGCTAAAATCACCATTAACGATAAAAAAATTAAGCTTGATTTAAATGGGAACATCAATTTAAATCCTGCTTTACCGCTTTATAACTTTACAGCCACTGTTAAAGATGCGCACCTGCACGATTTAAAATTGCTGAATGACACGATTACTTTTTCTACCGGGATAACAACCAACTTTAGCGGCAATAGTCTGGAAAACCTTACCGGTAATATTGCATTGAGGCATACTTATATATCAGATCCGAGAAATAACTATCCGGTGGATTCTATTGTTTTAACGGCAGGCGGCAAGGGAAATGATCACGCAATCAGCTTAAGATCAGACATTGCAGATGCAGATATTAAGGGAAATTTTGACCTGGCAACACTTCCGGCCTATTTTAACACGATAATTAAAAAATATATCCCTTCGTTGGAAACTACAATAGCTCCTTTTAAACCACAGGATTTTTCATTTAATCTGAAGCTAAAAAATACCGACCCGTTATTGGCTTTTTTTATGCCTGACCTTAAAATACCCGACCAGGGTACATTTTTAGGTGAATTTAATTCTGAAAAGAAAACTGCTACATTAAATGCCTATATCAAAACTATAAGGTTTGGAAAAACGGTTTTTCATGACTTTATTATTGACGAAAGCACCAATAATGATTACCTGGGATTGAACTTATCTCTAAGCAAAATAAATATTACCGACAGTTTATTTATAAAAAACGTTACTGTAACCAATTTTTTAAAGAGAGACAGTTTAAATTTCAACGTTAAACTGGCTGATGCAAATGCAATTAACCAACTGGATTTATATGGCCTGGTAAAGTTTGCACGTGATACCACAGTCCGCTTGCAATTACTCCCATCAGACGTTATATTGGAGCATGAATATTGGAAGCTGGTGGATAAAGAGAATATTAAATTTTTGAATGGGAAGACGGAAGTATCCGGTTTTGAACTTTCAAATGGCTTGCAAAAAGTAAAAATAGATGGGTTTATATCTAATGACCCTGCGGATATTTTAAAGCTGACGTTTGATAAATTCAGTATGACCACCTTAAACCAGCTCACCAAATCTGCCGGGGTAAAATTAAAGGGTTCGCTAAACGGCGATGTTAAATTTACGTCTATTATGAATTCGCCCGGTGTTGACGCACACTTAGGTGTCGATTCCATGATAATGAATAACACCCTGTTGGGTAATGTAAAAATTGAATCGGCTATAGGTAATGACCGTAAAGAAGCGAATGTAAAGGTGAATATCAATAACCGCGGCGAAGAAACGATGAATATTGCCGGTGTTTACCAGCTGGGTAAAAAACAGCCTGATAACCTGAATTTTGATGTTAAAATGAATCACACTGAGGCCATCATTTTTGAACCGTTTATAAAAGACCTGGTTTCGAACATTAAAGGAACTGTTTCCACTAATCTGAAACTGACAGGGCCACCTTCGAAACCGCAGTTAAACGGTAACGTTATCCTGTCAAACACCGGCGTAACGGTTAATTATTTAAAAACCGCCTATACCGTTTCTGACACCCTTGATGTTAAAAACAGCGTTATTAATATTAATAGCATGACATTGAGAGACCAGAAGAAAGGCACTGGTGTTGTTACCGGAAAAGTTGATCTGAACGATCTTTCGAATCCAGATATCGAAGCGGTGCTTACCGCCAAAAATTTAATGGCATTAAACACAACCTTTAAAGACAATCACGTTTATTATGGCACAGCATACGGGACCGGCAAGTTTAGCTTTAGCGGCCCTGTAGACAACATGGATATAAATATCAAAGCAAAAACGGAAGCAGGCACCTTATTTAACCTGCCGCTAAATACGTCCGCTACTGTTAGTGACTACGACTTTATAAAATTTGTTAGCCATAAAGACACAACCAAACAACAACCAACAACCTCAAGGGCCTTTAACGGGGTTACCTTAAATTTTGATTTAACGGTTGACGAAAAAACTACTGTAAAAATAACCACAGACTATGGCGTACTGGAAGGCAACGGGCAAACAAATGACCTGAAACTAAACATTAACAGCCTGGGAGATTTTGAAATGTTTGGGGACTTCTTAATAACCACGGGAAAATTTGAATTTACAGCAAAAAACTTTATCAGCAAAAACTTTACGGTAAATCAGGGTGGAACAATCCGGTGGACAGGCAATCCTTCAAACGCGTCTATTAACCTTAGTGCTATTTATGAAGTCCGTACAGATATACAGCCGCTGTACCAGGCCGCCGGTTCATCGTCGCCGAAAGGCCATTCATTAGAACTGGTTCAGGCCGACCTGATACTTACAAAATCGTTGTTGCAGCCTAATATTGATTTTGACTTTAACTTTCCGCTGGATCCTTCAATAAAAGATGATCTTGCTACCTACCTTTCTGATAATAATAACCGGAGCCAGCAGGCATTGAGTATTATCGTAAGGCGTAACTTTTCAAACGGTGCGAATAATAATTTAACTAACCAGGTTGCGCTTACTACCGGCGAAGTGTTAAGCGAGTTTGCGTTTAATAAGTTAAATACTTTTATTTCGCAATCTAATATTAAAGGATTTGATCTTAATATCCGCTCGTTCAACGATGCCAGTGCTTCCTACCGTTTTAAGGACCGGCTGGTGCTTACAGGAAGTTTGTTTAACACCTATACTGCTAATGGCAGTAATGACCTGTTTCTAAATAACGCCAACTTTTTTAATTCAAATTTTAATCAGCTTACAAAAGATTTTGAAGCGCAGTACCTTATTCAAAAAAATGGAAATTTGAGCGCCAGATACTCATACAGTGTTTTAAACAGTACCACTTTAAACCTGCTTTATAACCAGCTGGATGTTCAATATGTAAATGGTATAGGGCTAGTTTACCAAAAAGACTTTGATACTTTCGGCGAATTTATACGGAACTTTTTTAAAGGGAAATCAACAAAAAATAATATTAAACCAGGTCCTGCCCCTACGAAACCAGCACCTCCAGGCGGCACCCCTGCAGAACTAAATAAATCAGAAGAGGATGATCAATGATCCAGCATAATTGCATGATCCATTTTATCTCTTTTAGTTCTCAGATAGACCTCGTTATGTGGATTAGATGCAATTTCGATGGGTACATTCTCAACAACTTCCAGTCCGTAGCCAATTAATCCGGCGCGTTTTTTAGGGTTATTGGTCATTAAGCGCATTTTTGAAATACCCAGGCTACGCAATATTTGGGCACCAACGCCGTAGTCCCGCTGATCCATTTTAAAACCTAATTCGATATTTGCTTCCACGGTATCCATGCCATTTTCCTGTAAATGATAGGCTTTAAGCTTATTGATAAGACCTATACCCCGGCCTTCCTGGTTCATATAAACAATCACACCCTTCCCCTCCTTGTTAATCATCTCCATTGCTTTATGCAGCTGCGGCCCGCAATCGCAACGGCATGAACCGAAGATATCCCCGGTAACACATGAGCTGTGTACACGCACTAAAACGGGCTCATTTGGTTCCCAGCTGCCCTTTACCAACGCCAGGTGGTGGTCGCCATTGTCTACTTGCGTATAGGCTATCATATCAAAATCACCCCATTTGGTAGGCATTTTTACTGATATATCCCTGCTCACCAATGATTCAGTAGCAAGACGGTAGGCTATCAGGTCCTTTATAGAAATTATTTTAAGGTCAAATTCTTTTGCAATCTCCAGCAAATCAGGCAAACGGGCCATATCGCCGTCTTCCTTCATTATTTCGCATATTACACCGGCAGGCTCAAAACCCGCCATCACAGCCAGGTCAATAGCAGCTTCGGTATGCCCTGAACGACGCAACACGCCACCATCTTTTGCTATTAGTGGAAATACATGTCCCGGCCGTCCCAAATCGCCGGGTTTAGTTAAAGGATTAATCAGGGCCATTGTGGTTCTTGAACGGTCAGATGCAGATATACCGGTAGTAGAGCCGGCCAGCAAGTCAACCGAAACAGTAAAATTTGTTTCGTGGGAGGTAGTATTGTGGCTAACCATCGGCTCCAGATCAAGCTCCTGGGCACGTTTTTTTGTAATAGGAGCACAAACAAGTCCCCTGCCATAGCGTACCATAAAATTTATAGTTTCGGGGGTGGCGTTACGTGCCGCAGTTAAAAAATCGCCCTCGTTTTCACGATCTTCATCATCAACCACAATAATTATTTTACCGTTCTTTATTGCTTCTATTGCTTCTTCTATCTTATCTAGCATATATGGGTATTTGATATAACTTATTAAATAAATAGGTTATATGCCGTTTATTTAAATTTAATACAAATTTAAGCGATAACCAAATCAATCAAGTCGTTGCTTTGTAAATTAGTACGTTCTTTAGCTGGTAATTGGTTGCCTTATACTGATTTATAATCAATTTATAATTTAATACTGACTGGCAAGATCACGCCGTGGCTTTTCGTTTAAACAGTTTGGTAAAAAAGCGCTTGTATAATTCCGTGTCAAATATCACGGAATCTGTCGCAGCCTTGTAGGAAAGAAAAATACCTATCGGCGTTATAATAGCGATTGCCACCCATGAGCCCAATATGGGTGAAAGATCCCCATCTTTTACAGATTTTTCACCAATGGTTGTGATTATATAAAATATAAGGAAAAAAATCACCGAAACCACTACCGGAAGGCCCAGCCCACCTTTCCTGATGATGGCGCCTAATGGTGCACCAATTAGAAACAGCGCGATACAAGCCGCAGATAAAGTGAATTTTTTCTGATATTCAAGGATTGCCCTGCGGATATTATTGGAAAGGTCTTTGTCCCTGTCGGAACGGTTCTTAACGAGGTCTTGGATGGAACGCACTTCACTTGAAGCATTAGTTAAGGCACTTACCTGTTCATTAATTTTTAAACGCGAAAGGGCATTGCCGCTTGCCGGAACATATTTTTTAACGGCGGTAGACCGCATGGGGATATTAAAGAATTTGATGTAGGCGCTTATCAGCCTAAAATTTACTTTTAAACCGCTATCCGCCTGGCGCCTGGAAAGCTCTTCAGAGTCCTTAAGCTGTTTTAAATCCATCATTTGCAAAGCCGATTTAAAGCCGGCTTCATCTGTGCGATGCAGTTTAAGGCCCGAAATATCAAATTTTTGTTCTGTCTCTTTAAACCGGAAGCGCTTTAACCTTTGTCGTACAAAAAAGCTTCCCTGCGGGGATTCTTCAGAGTATTGAACACCGTCTTTAAGCTTTAATACTAAAAATCCACCTTTAGGGGTACGGTACATTTTGCCTTCTTTTGCCAGTAAAACGTCCGTATTGTTTTCGGCCGCGTTTTTGGTATATATTATGATGTCGTGTAAGGTTTGTCCGTCAGGATCCTTCTTTTTCACCCTGATAGAATAACCGGGAAAACTACTGCTAAAAACACCTTCGGGTAAAAAATTGGCTGATTTTTGCTGGCGCGCATCATAAAGGAGCGAATAATACTTAAGGTTAGCTTTGGGTAGCATATAGTCTGAAAAGACAAAAGCAGTAATGCTTAAAAGCGTTATTACAATAAGCATCGGCGCCATGGCCCTACGTAAAGAAATCCCGGCAGACTTAATGGCAACCAACTCATAATTTTCGCCAAGGCTCCCATAAGTCATTATTGACGAAAGCAACACAGACAGCGGAAGGGCCATAGCCACATTGGTAGCAGAGGCGTACATCATCAACTCCAGAATAATATACCATTCAAAACCTTTGCCGATCAGGTCATCGATATATTTAAATAGAAAAAGCATCAACAACACAAACATTACAATAAGGAATGTAACGATAAAAGGCCTTATGAATGCTTTAAGTATTAAAAGATGTATTTTTTTCATTCAGAATAAAATTTGTACGGATAGCGGTTCCTGATATACCAGGAAAATTCACCATGCATGTTTTATTGCCATATAACGGCATACAAGGGTTTTAACGTACAAAAATAGGGATAATTAAATTTGTTTACGCACCCAGCACGCTTACAAGGTATTCAATCTGGTTATTCCAGATCAGCTTGCGTTCGTTAATGGTATCCTCGGTGGCAAAATCGGTGATGCTAAGTGCTACATCATTGGTGAGCTCATCCTGTAAAATTTCCATTTCGAAGTAATACTGCGGGTCGTCATCCATCCATCTGAACTTAACCAGCTTATTTTCTTTAATTGCAAGCAGCTTGGCTTTTTGCTGTTCTCCGTCCCAGGTAAAAGTATAAACCTGGTCCCTTACA
>JAQNCM010000414.1 GCA_029237615.1 Mucilaginibacter sp. | reverse complement strand
TATATGATGTTGTTTTCAAAGAATTGATAAGGCTAATTGCGGCAAAAAATATAAAAATTAATTAACTCACCTCCTTTAAAACAATAAATGGTATTGGTTTTATGAATTTATGGTATTAACAAGCCATTATTAAAAAGTAACCAATATCATATTTTCATTTTATGTTAAAAAATAGGCTGTTTTAGCCTAAAATCAATAAAAATTAACTTTTTTTAAAAATAAACTCCCTCATTCATCAAATGATGCAGTAATCATCAAATATCTATTACTATATTTGATGTTAACAAAACTGGGCAACTAAATAACCTTGCCTTTTATAAATTAAAGATTGATGAACATATTTGTAGGAAGCCTTCCTTTTCAATTAGAGGAAGCCGATTTAAAAGAGCTTTTTGAAGCGTACGGTGAAGTAAGCACTGTAAAAATTATTATTGACAGGGAATCTGGCAGAAGCAAAGGTTTCGGATTTGTTGAAATGTCTGATGATGAAAGCGCTCAAAAAGCAATTACGGGTTTAAATGGCGCTGAGGTTAAAGGCAGAACAATTGCTGTTAGCCAGGCAGAAGAAAAGAAACCAAATGACCGCAGAAGCGGCGGTGGCGGCGGCTACGGTGGTAACCGTGGTGGTGGCGGCGGCTATGGTGGCGGCGGCAGTCGTGGCGGTAGCGGCGGCGGTGGTTATTCAAGAGATAACAATCGTGGCGGTGGCAGCGGAAGCGGCGGCGGTCGTTGGTAAAAATATATATTTAATAAAAACGCCTTACCATATAGGCAAGGCGTTTTTATTAACATGATAGTAACGCGATTGATAAATTTATTGATACTCTAAGTACTCCGGTCTTTCAGTAGTTATTTTACTGCGATTATCCCGGTTATTTACTACCTGATCCTTAACTGCCAGGAATTGGTCAATATTCACCTTATTGGCATCGAAAAAAACAATATCAGGTTAGTTTTTCCTTCATCAAACCGCTATATGCCTGCTACTCTTTTACTGTAGACCCATCTCTTATTTCTTCGGAGGCTTGTTTAACAACTGTATCACCCCGTTTAATATTTCCGTAAACTTCAACCAGTTCGCCGGCTGATAAGCCCTTTTTTACATCAATCCATTCTACATGGTGATTGGATACTTTTATGATGAAAACTTTTTCGGTGGAGGTTACTACGGCCGTTTTAGGCACGATAAAAGCGCTGTCGCGCGACGGCAAAGGAACATCTACCTCGGCAAACATATGAGGCAGTAACTTTTTACTTTTATTATAAACATCCATTTCTAACCGCTCCGACCTTAATTTGGTATCCAAAGCACCTGCAAGACGTTTGATCTGCGCTGTAAACTTTTCGTTAGGCAGTGATTGTACAGAGAATGTTACGGCACTTTTATTACTTAACCCCCCTGTATAACTTTCAGGAACCGATATAACCAATCGCATACGTTGCTGATCCTGTAAAACAAATAAAGGATCGATACTTTTGCCACCCGGCCCAACATATGCACCCATATTAACATTACGCGCTGTAATTACCCCATCGAAAGGAGCCCTGATCTGCAAATAATCCAGGTTTGCCGCCACTTCCTTGTAACTTGATTTTGCAGCTTCAACATTAGCAAGGTCTGAATTTTTCTTGGCTTCTGCTTGCTCCAGATCGTTTAAGGAAACGGTTCCAGGAATTTTACTGGTATTTAACAAGCGGTCGTAAGTTGCCTTGCTTGCGTAATACACTGCTTCCTGTTGTTTTATGCGTGATTGTGCTGCTGCTAATTGCGAGTTGATTTCCGGCGCTTCTAAAGTTGCCAGCAATTGTCCCTGGTGTACCTGGGAACCAATATCAACTAAAAGATTTTTTACATAACTATTTATTTTAGCATACAAATCAACTTGCTGGTAAGGTATTAATTCACCAGGAATAGCAATAGTGGTGCTGAGTTTACCCTTTGTAACTGGTACAGGTACAATTTTAGGTGTATCAATGGCATTTTCCTGCTGTACAGTTTGTGCCTGTTCTTCTTTGGCCTGTTTACCTGGCCCGCATGAGCTCAGTAGCGCTGCGCCTATAACCAAAGCAGTTAAAGCGGCAATAAATTTATTTGGTTGAATGTTCATGATGGTGCTGTGGGACATAAAATTTACTTTCTTTATCTTCAGGATCTAAGGAAACAGAATCAGTTGTTGCATTGCCCTGTACCCATGCAAAAACGAGGGGCAATATCAGCAGGGCGGCAAATGTTGAGGCAAGTAATCCTCCAATAACTGCCCGGCCGAGGGGCGATGTCTGGTCGCCACCTTCACCAAGCCCGGATGCCATAGGGATCATACCTACTATCATGGCTAAGCTGGTCATTAAAATTGGCCTTAAACGTAATGCAACCGCTTCACGTGCCGACTTCAGGGCATCACCATTGTGCTTTCTTAATTCCTCGGCATTGGTTACCAGCAATACCGCATTTGAAATAGAAACCCCAACAGACATGATCATACCCATATAAGATTGAAGGTTAAGCGTAGCACCGGTTATTTTTACCAGCAACAACGATCCAAATAATACTGCAGGTACTGTTGACAATACAACTAACGACACCTTAAATGATTGGAAATTAGCCGCCAGCATCAGGAAAATAACGAGCACAGCAACAAGCAACCCGGTTTGCAAGCTATCCAGCGTCTCGGTTAATGTCTGGCTCATCCCGCGTAGTTCCACTGTTAATCCGCGCGGTAATTTTCCTAATGATTTAATTGCTTTTTGCACATCGTTGGTAGCTGAACCTAAATCTTTATTATTTATATTGGCAGTTACAGATAGCGTAGGTATGGCACCAATATCATCATCCTCGCCATTGGTGGTATCCTGCTTAACCTGGGCAACATCACTTATTATTGGTCGTGGTTGATTGCTTAATACAGGTATTTCCTTTATATCATTTAAACTGGTCATTTGGTATTCCGGTACTTCAACTTGTACAAGATAACTTAAGCCGGCTTTTTCATCGATCCAGTTATTTTTTTCAGTGAAGCGCGACGACGAAGTCGAAGCGGTGAGCGTGCGCGATATATCAGTCACACCTACACCCAACTCAGCAGCCCGTACACGATCTATATTGATATTTATAGATGGATACCTGAATGACTGTGCTATTTGTACATCGCGCAGGTAATCAATGCCGCTTAGTTTTTTCATCACTTTATAGGCGTAATCCACATTTTGTCTTTTATTTTTGCCCGTCAGTGCTATTTCTATAGGCGTTGGCGACCCCTGGCTCAAAATTTTATCAGTGAGTTCAATAGGCTCAAACGAAACCTGTATCTGGGGCAGCTCCTTTTTCATGGCATTCCTGAAACGCTCTTTCAACTCATCCAGGTTTACTTTAAAACCTTCGGCAAGCTGAACCTGCATTACCGCTTCCTGCGGACCTGCCATAAACATATAAATAGGATTTGTCGAAAATTGTGAAGGATGTGTACCTACCACTGACGATGTTATAGCAACATTATTTTTACCGACCAGCCTTCCTAATAAATGGAGGGCGTGTATAGTGGTAACTTCCGTCCGTTCCATCCTGGTACCATCAGCACCCCTCAAGCGCACCTGAAATGTGCCAGAATTAATTTTTGGCAATACATCGCGGCCAATGATACTGAACAAGAAAAATGCAAGTCCAAAAGCAACTGTTATATAAGCAATTACAATTAGTTTGCGTTTAGGCATCATTCTGTCCATCAAGTTCAAAAAAACCAGCCTGAATTTATCAAAACGGGTTAGTTTATGCCCATTGCCTTCGGTGGCGTTTTTTAACGCCAGCTCTTTTTGTTGCCATTGGTCACCTTCATCATCAAGGGCAAAGCCGTCTTTATGGCTTTTGTCTTCATGCTCATTTTTCATAATCCAGTTAGCCATGATAGGTACAAATGTTTGCGCCAGAAAATAGGACACGATCATTGAAAACCCAATAGCCAGTGACAGCGGCAGGAACAATGCACCAGGAATACCCGACATTGTAAAAGCAGGTGCAAACACAGCAAGGATACAGAATAAGATAAGCAATTTTGAAAAGGCGATTTCCTTACAGGCATCCCAAATGGCTAATGCTTTGGGCTTGCCCATCTCAAAATGCTGGTGAATATTTTCGATGGTTACCGTTGATTCATCAACCAGGATACCTATAGCCAGCGAAAGCCCGCTCAGTGTCATGATATTGATGGTTTGATGAAACAGGTACAGGAAAAATATAGCCGCTATTAAACAGGTTGGTATTGTTAATATTACAATGAGTGCACCGCGCCTATCACCCAAAAACAATAATACCATCAATCCGGTAAGTACGGCACCGATCGCACCTTCTTCAGCCAAACTTTTTACTGCGTTTATAACGTACACTGATTGGTCAAATACGAAGGATAGCTTGACATCCGCCGGCAATAAAGCCTGGAAACGGGGAATAGCTTTTTTAAGATTTTGCACCACTTCCCAGGTAGATGCGGTTGCCGACTTAGTAATAGGCAGGTATACAGAACGCTTGCCGTTTATAAGTGCATATCCCGTAGTAACATCGGCTCCGTCTTCAACAGTTGCCACATCATGTAAAAAAACTGTCTGTACCCCATTTTTAAATAACGGGATATTTCCAAAATCACTGACCTTTTTTATAGTTGTATTGGCCGGTGTTAAATAATTTAAGTCGCCTATACGTACGTTACCGGCCGGTGTATTCTGGTTATTGTCACGCAGGGCTAAAACTAATTGATCCGGGGTCAGGTTATGCGAACGAAGCAATTCAGGATCTGCCTTTATTACGACGGTACGTTGATTACCTCCAAAAGGTGCCGGAGCCACCAAACCCGGAACCGAAGTAAACGCAGCCCGCACATAAACTAATGCATAGTCAAGTAATTCGTTATTACTCCTGGTTGGGCTACTCAATACCAATTGTCCAACCGGCAGCGTTGAGGCATCAAACCTCATAATAAAAGGCGGCTGCGACCCTTGAGGGAAACCCGCCTGGGCCCGGTTGGTATAGGCTGTCACCTCCGCTGCAGCCTGGGCCATGTTGGTACCTTCGTAAAAAGTAACTTTTATCAGCGTTAATCCCTGTATATTTTTTGTTTCGATACTTTTAACGCCCGATACAAATAATAACAAGTTGACATACTGCTTGCCAAAGTAAGCTTCCATTTGGTCGGGGGTAAAACCACCGTAAGGATGCGATACATAAATAACGGGTAAATTAAGATCGGGGAAAATATCGATCTTGATGCTGCGCACAGCATTTATACCAAAGAAAAACAATCCTGCAACTATAACCAGTATGGTAATTGGCCTTTGAAGAGCCCCTTTTATCATTCCCATTATCTAATATCTACGTTAAAAGTTATTTATAAATATCCCAAAATCACCTGTTGCCGCCGCTTTATATAATATTGCCTGCCAAACGTTATTGGAAGCAATGTCATTATCGACCTCGGCACGGTTTAAAACATAAAGGGCCTGTGTAAAATCAACAATATTGGCAAGACCGTTTTTATACAAAGCAAATTTCTGATTATAAGCATCTGATGCTGCTTTAACTTCTATCGGCACTTCGTGATAGTTTTTTAAAGCGTTCGCTATACGGGTATCAGCAAGTACCTGCTCGTCTCTTAACTGCTGACTAACCACTTCATAATCATTCTTGTATTGCGCAGAAGTAAATTTTTGCGATTTAACCTGGTAGTGGACTCTGAATGGCATTGTCAGGTTCCATGTTACCCCCACACCGATTAAGTAATTGTAACGGGTTGGTTCAATACCGGCACCGTAGCTACTATTAACGTTATACGCACTAGAACTGGCGGCAGCACCCGTCACCGAATTTGCAGCTGCTGCTGCATTTGGTGTAAACCCGGTTCCGCGCCCATCAAAGGTACCGAATAAAGAAAAAGTTGGGTAACTGAATGTGTTTAAATATTTAGCCTGCTCGTCGCTTACATTAATCCGGTTCTGAAAAAAGCGCAATGTTGGGTGATTATCAAACGTTACCTGTGGTTGCGGATTAGTATTGGCAGGAGCCTTGGTTACAAAGGCGCTGTCTAATTGAAAATCCTGCGGTATTATTCCCAGGTATTGTGATAACAGGTTACTTTGTTCCTGTACGGTTTCCTGAGCATTTGTAAGGGCTATCCGGGCGTTAGAAACTTCAGCATTAGCCTGCGATGAATCAACTCCGGGATTTAATCCATTGTTAACCCGGGCAACCACCACTTTTTGGAGATCGATGGCGCGATTCAGATTATCCTGCTGTGCCTTGCTGAGTTGTTGTGCAGCCAGTAAATTTAAATAGGTGCTTGCTACACGCACCTGATGCTGAAACTGTTCCTGTACAAGATCGGTTTCGTTAAGGTTTACCACGTTTTTTTGTACTTTAACCCTCTCTACCGCTTTTCCAAAAGCGAAAAAGTCCCAGCTAACATTGCTCAAATAAAGGGAGCCAAAAACTGCTTGCCAGTTTTGCTTTCCAAGTATCGGCCCCGCTGATGATAGGGCCTGCCCCTTTAACGCGAAAAGAGGTCCGAACTGAGAATTTACCGTACCGCGGTCCTGTTGTGCAGAAATAGTTAAATCTGGCAAATATTCTGTTTTTGTTTCCGTTAAATATGCTTTAGAAGCATTTAACTGGTTAGCTTTTGATTTTATAGTACCATAATTGGTCAAAGCAATTTGCTCAGCTTCTTTCATAGTAAGCAGCTTTTGGCCATCGGCTTTAAAAACAAATAAAACACTCAAAAAACCTAAAATGACTTGTTTTGAAGAGATGTTTAACATAAGTGTAATTTTTACACCGCAAAATT
>JAQNCM010000213.1 GCA_029237615.1 Mucilaginibacter sp. | reverse complement strand
TCCGTGATACTTACAACGGTGTTGAAATTTTCACTGCCATCCAGCACATATACTACAGGATAATGTCCTCTGTCCTTAATCTTATTCCCTCCATTGCTGTTAGGAATATGTATCCAAATTTTACGTTGCTGGCTCAATATCTTTGAAGGAATTGTCTCCACAAATCCCGTGGTAAAGGGGCTATTTTCCTGTGCATGTACGCAAAGAGAAGTTAACAGAAATAAAAAAAAGCAAAAAACAAGTTTGGTAAAATAGTTTTGGTTAAAGGGGAGTAAATAGTGTTTCATAAAAGTTATATATAATTATCTAATTGAAAACAGAAACATACAACAATGGGATGGGTGAATGCTCCAATGCGATACCATGATATCGCTTGAGATCGAGAAATGTATTTTGATTACCTTGTATGAAGTTCACCTTCATAATTTGATTCACTTACATCTAAATCTTCAGGCAATATTAAACATATTATTCAGATTTTGATGGTTCTATTCTCAACTGTAACACTTGTTTATACGTTTATAAAAATACATTCTAAGCTTTAAATACATATTATGATTTAGACCAATACCATGTTATAGGCTTAACGCTCACCACGGATTATATCATTAATAATGTATTCCATTGATAGCCTATGAATGGAAACTTCCTGAATGCCCTGTATCCTATCAAGAAGTGAACGTTTATAGGAAACAATCCGACATCATTTACGCTAATAGCGGCAAAATATCTTAAAAGAAAGTTGGCAAAATATCAGTAAAGTTCACACATTATAAATAATGTATTTTTAATATTAATATTTTAATTTCAATAATTACTGAAAGTTTAATAATAACATTTATATTTGTATGCCGGTTGATGAAAGGCAATTGGCATAACGGGTAACCGGAACAATTTTTAACCATATGTTTCATTAATTACTGAAATCATGAAAACATTAGAAAACCATATCATCCTTTTTGACGGCGAATGCCCAATGTGCAAAGCCTATACCAATGCTTTTGTACAAACCGGGATGCTTGCTGCCGATGGCCGCGCTGCTTATCAGGACGGAATAGACACTATTTGTCCGCTCATAGACCGGCAAAGGGCGGTAAACGAAATAGCATTGGTCGACATTGGAAGCGGTGAAGTTACTTACGGCGTAAAAAGCATATTTAAGATCCTCGGCAATACCTGTCCCATATTCGGGCCGTTATTTTCTTTTAAACCTTTTGTGTGGCTTATGAGCAAGGTGTATGCATTTATATCTTACAACCGCCGGGTAATTATTCCTGCATCCATTACCGGGGATGGCTTTGCCTTTCAGCCAACTTTAAAAATTCATTACCGGGCAGCTTACCTGCTGTGCACCTGGTTTTGTACCGGTTACATTCTTACCGCTTATGCACAATTATTGGTTGGCATGGTGCCTTTGGGTAATCCGCTGAGGGAATATATGATATGCGGCACGCAGATCATTTTCCAGGGCCTCGTCATCAATACTATTGCCCGCGAAAAACTATGGAATTACCTGGGCAATATGATGACCATCTCCTTCGCCGGGAGTTTATTGTTGCTGATTCCGCTTGCTTTAAGTCATTGGTTCAACGTGTTGCCACTGGACGCTGCGCTTTATTTTATGGCTGTAGCCAGCCTGATGTTTTTAGAACATATCCGCAGAACCAAATTGCTAAGCCTGGGATGGGCGTTAACCATTACCTGGGTATTATACAGGATAACCGTGTTGTTGATGATATTAAAATAGACGTGTTTAGCAATTAAACACATGCAATAAAATAATAAATGCTTTATTCTCCCCTAAACTTAGGGGGAGATGTCGGCAAAGCACGACAGAGGGGGTAAAAGAATGAAATACAAAAAAATAGTACTCGCAGGCGGTAATGGTTATTTGGGCAAGATGCTGGCAAATTATTACCGTGACAAGGCGGACGAAATAATAATATTGAGTCGCCATGAAAAGCAAACGGAACAAAATATCCGTACAGTAGTTTGGGATGGCAAAAGCACCGGCAGGTGGACCGCCGAATTGGTGAATGCCGATATGCTGGTAAACCTGTGCGGTAAAAATGTGAATTGCCGGTATACCGAAAAAAACAAAGCGGAGATCATTGCCTCGCGCGTATTGCCAACGGAATTATTGGGACTGGTTATCCATGAGCTGTTTGAGCCGCCAAAGCTGTGGATAAATGTTACCTCAGCAACCATATACCGGCATGCGGAGGACCGACCGCAGGACGAAGAAACCGGCGAAATTGGCTCCGGGTTTTCTGTGGATGTTTGCCGCGCATGGGAAGCTGCATTTAATAAATATGATACCCCTAAAACACGCAAAATTACCTTGCGCATGGGCATCGTGCTCGGTCGGGACGACAGCGTTTTCCCGCGCTTGCTTACCCTGGTAAAACTGGGCATGGGCGGTAAGCAGGGCGATGGACAGCAATATGTTTCATGGGTACATGAGCACGACGTTGCCCGCAGCACCGAATGGTTTATAGAACATCCTGACGCACAGGGTATATTTAATTGCACCGCACCAATAGCGGTAAAAAATGAGGATCTGATGCATATCATTCGAAAAGTTTATGACCGCCTGCTTGGTTTACCTGCGCCGGTCTGGTTGCTTAAAGTTGGCGCAATGGTTATCGGCACAGAAACCGAATTGATATTAAAAAGCCGGTGGGTAACACCCGCACGTTTGCTGCAGAGCGGTTTTAAATTCCAGTTTGAAAAGGCGGAAGATGCAGTGAGGGATTTACTGAACAGTACCGCCAAAAGGACTCAGTGGTGCACTTCGTCGCTATGCCTACAAATACAGCGAAGCAACAACGGCCCGTTGGATGACTTTGATCCTGGCCGACCGGGTAAAAGTGATAGAAGGGATAATTGACGATTTGAAAGAGTGCATGATTCCCAATTTTTTTGAGGAATGCGGCTGGGCAGCAGAGCAGAAGTATAACCGGCCCGGATTTATCAGGAGCGCGATAACCGGCGTGTTGATTACAACTGCTATTATAGCTTGTTTCGCATCCAGACGTAAATCCAGCTAAAATTCGTTAATACTTAGGCCCACAGTAATATAGCTTGACTGACAACGATCGGGATTTATTACTGTGGGCCGACTTCGCCTTGGCTGCAAGTCAATAGGTTATGCGTCGTATGTCGGTAATGTAAACCAGAAGCTGGTGCCGTTTCCCACTTCACTATCAACGCCTATCTCACCGTTATGAACTTTAATAATCTCGGCGCATATATAAAGCCCAAGTCCTAAACCGGTATATTGACTTCCGGAGTTATCCACGCGGTAATAACGGTCGAACAGGAAACGCAATTTTTCGGG